>JBJOQA010000279.1:0-8843 GCA_046050225.1 Bacteroidota bacterium
CACGAAATAAAAGTGAGGCCGGCTTTACATTGCTGAATCAAAACTATGGCCCTACTGCCGCCATCGGCATTGCCATTCCTATTTTTACAGGCGGTGTAGTAAAAAACCAATTGAAAGTAGCCGATATTCAAATTAAAAACCAAGACCTCTCCATTAAAGAATTAAAGCAACAAATTCGCAGCGCTTTCAACAGTGCCTTTAATAATTATAACAACGGAAACAAGTTGGCCAAAATGGAAGAAACCAATTTGGAATTGATTCGTGAGAACAATTTGATTAATATGGAAAGATTTAAAAAACTTTCTATTACTTCCGTTGAATTACGACAAGTACAACTCAATTTTACCGATGCACAAACCCGACGTATCAATGCCTTGTACCAGGCGAAAGTGGCAGAAGCAAGTATGAAGTTACTGTGTGGCGAATCGGGTTTATAAACAGATAAAAAAAGCATCGATATTGGTCGGTGCTTTTTTTATCCCTTCGGGGAAGGCCGAAAAAATCGAAAAATAATTTTATTAACTTTACAGCATACCCACAAACAAGTTCAACATGAGCAACCAATTTTCTCCCGTAGTAGGCATCGTAATGGGCAGCGACAGCGACCTTAATATTATGAAAGCTGCTGCAGAAATGTTGCGGCAGTTGGGTGTAGAGCCGGAGTTAACTATTGTATCTGCTCATCGTACACCGGCAAGACTAACCGAATACGCTACCACTGCAAAAGCAAGAGGTATTCAAGTAATTATTGCGGGAGCGGGCGGTGCTGCCCATTTACCCGGCATGGTAGCCGCACAAACGCCTTTGCCTGTTATTGGTGTTCCGATAAAGTCTTCCAACTCTATTGATGGTTGGGATAGTATCTTATCTATTTTACAAATGCCTTCCGGCGTACCGGTTGCAACCGTTGCATTGAATGGCGCTAAAAATGCAGGGATTTTAGCTGCGCAAATTTTAGCACTAAAAGATGAGCAAGTTGCCGCGCAACTAGATGAATTTAGAGCCAAACAAGAATTAATGGTTTTAGAAACGGTAAAACGAGTGGCAAAAGACGGATTTAGTAATGGCTTTGATGATATAACGCTATAACCTACACGAAATATTACCAATGAACTACGGTAAATAATTGCTCGGTGGTTAAAGAAGATGCATACAAGCGGTCAAGGCTTTCAGCCCCAAATGCAGCATAAATGCGCATAAAATTTTCAACCCGTTCTTGTAAACCATTATTGGGAAACAGTGATGCTTTTAGTTTTTCAATTTGACGTTGCTGTGTGGCATACTTGCGCTTTTCGGCACGCAACATTTTTTTCTCTAAAGCTTCAATCTTCGCTAAAGCGCGATGGTAAAGGGTATTGGAATGAGTTCCCAAACTGGGATCTACCGCAGTAGCCACTTGTTGAATTTGTTGATATAGCTTTTCAAGCTGCAATTTCTCCTCCGCCAAATCTACACGTAACGCACTTTCCTTTTTTACCCAATCGGCCATTAAAAGATTAGCCGGTTTAAATATTTCTGCAACGGATAATCGCAATTTTTCCATCAACATCCTGTCATTGGCAAACGTAATGGCAAATGAATTGCGCAAAATCAACATCGGATAAAAAACATTGGCTTGCGCAAACACTTCTTTTAATTCGAGCCAATAGGCTAATTCGCCACCTCCGCCCACAAAGGCAATATTGGGCAAAATACTTTCTTGAAAAACGGGGCGTAAAATTACATTCGGACTAAATCTTTCGGGATGAGCGTGTAATTCCGCATCCATTTCTACCGTTGTAAATTGAATATCCGAATCAACCACTGAAAATCCATTAGGCGATTTTTCAATACGACGGCGTTGCTGTTCGGTAAGATAAAACAAATTCAAGGCCCTGCCCCCTGCTTGTACTTTATACTTTTCAGGAAACTGTTCTATGGTTTTTGCCACCGCGGGGGCCGAAAACTGCGTATCTAATTCTTTTTGTAAAACCGGTATAAAACTTTCTTTCAAATCAGCGTCATCAGGTTGCAGCACCAGTAAGCCAAATCGGCCAAATAATTGATTCACAAAATACGCGGTTGCAACCGCAATACTGGTTCCTTTTTGATAAGCTTTTTGTACTAAGGTTATTAATTCCTGACCGTAGGGAAGGGATAATAATTGTGGCGTAAAATCGGCCATCATTTTTAATAAAGTATCATCCACCAACATTCGACCAACTGCCCCTGTTTGATTTGTTTGCCAGTTGTAGCGTAAACCATCCAAAGTGATATTACCCAATTCATCCAAATCGGCATCCTCGCTACCCATATAATAAACGGGTACAAACTTATTTTCGGGAAACAATTTCGACCATTCATCAGCCAATTTAATGGCATGCAAAATTTTATAAATGAAATAAAGCGGTCCGGTAAAAATATTGGGTTGATGCGCAGTGCAAATGGTAAATGTATTCTCGGCAAGCAGGGCCTGCAAATGTGCAGCTTGTTGTTCTGTGGCTTGATGATTACCGAATTGTGCGTGCAAACGAGCTACCAATAAGTTTCGGTTTACTTTAAATAATTGGCGCTCTTCGATAGCCTTTTTTGCTGCTTCGGTTGAAACTTCAAATGAATAAAACGGACGCAGTAAATTATCTCCGGAGGAGTAATCTACAGCAAGCGCCGAAAAAGCACCTGTATCTCGATAACTTAATTGTTGTGCAAGTTCACTCATGAAAAACGGATTTGCCCGATAGCTAAATGCAAACTTACATTAAGCCCCTGACACATTCATGTGAAAATATTTTTAATCTTAACTAAAGTCATCTGTGTCATCAGTTCCATCGGCCCCCAACCCGCCAATATTCAACATCGACCCCATCAAATCTTTAAACTCAATTTGCCCGTCTAATAACTTCTTACTAATTAACGAGTAGGCCGACAACCCATGCAACACAAACTCCATCAATAAGGCCGCTTCCATTTCAGTTGCTGCGGGATAGGCTTTTTGAACAAAAGCATATAATCCGTTTACACGGTATAACTGTTGCAATTTACCGGCATCCGTTTGTTGTAATAATAATTGCAAGTGATTACCGGCATCAAACCACTTTGTTATTGCTTTATACGGACTTTCATCGGTTCCGGCTGCCTTGCCCTTTCTTTTTTTATGCGCATCCGGTGCAGGAAAATATTGCGCAAACAAACTGCGGATCGATTTATCTAATAAATTGAAAGCTACTTGATAAGGTCCTTCCTGTTCTCCTTCATATACCAACTCAATTTTACCGGTAATGGATGGGATGATACCTGCCAAATCGCTTATCCACACTTGGGTAGTAGCTTCTTGATTCATCAAACTTCTCCGCTCTGCGGCACTAATGGCATTTTCATAAGCCGCAATGGTTAATCGCGCACTCACGCCGCTCTTTTTATCTACCAATTCACTGGTACGCGCCTCAAAAGCCACTTGATGAATCAAACGATTTACCAAATCACTAATGCTTACCCGATCATGCTGTTGTTGATGCAAGCGTGCTTCTTGAGCGGTAATTTCCATCGAGGTTTCCAATGTCTTGGGGTAGTGCGTTAATATCTGACTTTGAATACGATCCTTCAACGGAGTTACAATACTGCCGCGATTGGTATAATCTTCGGGGTTAGCCGTAAATACAAACAACACATCCAGCGGTAAGCGCAACTTAAATCCTCTAATCTGCAAATCCCCTTCTTCCAATATATTGAACAGCGCAACTTGAATACGTGCCTGTAAATCGGGTAATTCATTAATCACAAAAATGCAACGATTACTACGCGGGATGATGCCGTAATGCAATACACCTTCATCAGAAAAACTCAGACGTAAATTTGCTGCTTTAATAGGATCTATATCGCCAATTAAATCGGCAACACTCACATCAGGCGTAGCCAATTTTTCGCCGTAGCGTTCAGAACGATGAATCCAATTAATGGGTGTTTCATCTCCTTTTTCAGCAATAATTTTTTCGGCGTAGCCGGATACCGGATGAAACGGATCATCGTTGATTTCACTGCCCGCTACTACCGGAATCCACTCATCTAATAAGTGAACCATTTGGCGCGCCATTCTTGTTTTAGCCTGTCCGCGTAAACCCAAAAACAAAATATTATGGCGCGATAATAAAGCACGTTCCGTATCCGGAATAACCGTATCCTCGTATCCTAAAATACCGGGAAAAGGTTGCTCTTTTTGTTCGATTTTTTTAATCAAATTGTCCCGTACTTCATCTCTGATAGATTTGCTACGATAGCCTGATTTTTTTAATTCACCGAGGGTGGTAATAGATTGCATCATGAGTTACTGTTAATGAACTGCTGTATAAAATTTTAGTACAGGTTTTTTCTTTTTCCGCTTTCAAAATCTTTAAAAATAAAAGAGCCTAAACTATCTAAGGAAGCAAAGTAGGCTTTACCCTGATTGGCTTCGGTGAAATCAGACACAAAGCCTTGCAGGTAAGGGTCTGACGCAATCATAAAAGTGGTAATCGGAATTTTTAATTTCTTGCATTGGGTGGCCAAATTCAAACAACGGTTTACAATTTTTCGATCCAGCCCAAAGCTATTTTTATAATATTTTGTTCCTAGTTTTAAGCAGGTAGGTTTACCATCGGTAATCATAAAAATCTGCTTATTAGGATTTCTTCTTTTGCGTAAGGTTTCCATAGCCAATTCTAATCCGGCAACGGTATTGGTATGATAAGGCCCTACCTGTAAATAAGGCAAATCTTTTATTTCAATGGGCCAAGCATCATTACCAAACACAACAATATCTAAGGTATCTTTTGGGTAACGCGTTTGTATCAATTCACTCAATGCCATTGCCACTTTTTTGGCGGGTGTGATACGGTCTTCGCCATACAAAATCATACTATGCGAAATATCAATCATCAACACGGTAGAAGTTTGTGCTTTAAAATCGGTTTCCCTAATTTCTAAATCATCCTCCCGCATGTTAAAAGCATCAATACCGCGGTTGATTTGGGCATTTCTGATAGAAGCCGTAAAATCAATTTGCTCCAAGGTATCACCAAATTGAAAAGGTCTGGTTTCGGGGTTAATTTCATCCCCGCCGCCCGGCTTAAACGTATGATGATTGCCTTGTTTAGATTTCTTCAATTTACCAAAAACCTCTTCTAAACTTTTTTGCCGTATGGTTTGCTCTGCTTTTGACGTGATGGCGTAGGCGCCCGTTTTTTCATCCTCTTTTAAAAAACCCTTGTCTTTTAAATCTTCAATAAAATCACCCATGCCGTAATCCTTGCCGGTGAGCTGATATTGTTGATCTAACTCATTCAACCAAGTTAAAGCTTCGGTTGCATCACCACTAGTATAAGTAAGTAATTGGGTAAATATATCCAGCATCTGCTCAAAACGAGATCGTTCATCTTGTGAGGCATTAAATGCAGTAAAAGCAAATCCTTTCATGTTGGTGGTTTGGTTGGAGCAGGCTGTAAATTATTAAACATTTAAAGTCATCGTTCTGTTCACTTAAAAATTACCCAATTTGGTAAATCTGTAAAATAAAACAGCCATCGCATTTGATGGCTGTTTTAAAATTTTATGCAACGAGGCTTAATGCGCCGGAGAGTCGGTGGCAGCAGGTTTATTGCCTACTGTTTGCGGCTTTTCATTTAATTCGATTTTTGGCTTTTTAAATTCAGCCTCCATCGATTCAATTTGCTTCATAATTTGATAACCACGTTCTGCGTCATCATATAAAGGACGTAAACGATGTGATAAACCATCTAAGAATGCATCACGCTCATGTTGGTAACGGAATTGCAAGCTACGGTTTAACCCTTGCTCAAATTCTTGGCTCGACATTTCACCCATTGCAGCATAGTAGTCCATTTGCTGTTTCAAATCCTTTTTAACGATTCGACTCACTTTATCTGCCAATTCAATATCGCCTGCTTTATAACAAGCCAATATAAATTGCATAGAGAAATAATCATGCTGCTGATAACGAGATACCATACCATAGCTGAAGTTTTCTTCCAACATGTTTTTATCACATTTACGCAACATGTTTTTGGCTTCTTCTTTCTTGCCATGATCTGCCAAATTAATAGCCGCAGTGGCATATGCCAAACGGATACTATTTAAGTGACGGCGATTTTCTTCATCAAAATAAACACCGGGTTTATCTGCATTACCAAATGCAAATTTGTTCATCATCTTATCTACCACCCATGCTTTGTTTACTTGACTATTTTCAACCGGAACCAAACGATAGGTTAAACCATCCTGACGGATATATTTATCAAAACCTAAACTTAAACGCTCAGAAGTAAAGTAAATAGGACGTTTCCATTTATTGGCAGCTATGATATTTAAAACAGCCGCATCATTTTTCTGAATTAAGGTTTTTGGAATTTCGAACGACAATTGACTCACCACACTATCATCGGCATTTACGGTGCCGTTTTTACGCACTAAATCAACATCTACCGGAACGGTAACTTTTTTGGTTGGATAGGTATTCAATACAAATCCGCCCTCATAAGTTTGTGTTTTATCCGGATCGTCGCTACCGGCATAATCCTTCATCATGGTATACAAATCCATTGGTTTATTTTGATCATATGCCGGATTTGCTACAAAATAAATACCATCGCGCTTCGCACCTTCAATTTGCTCTGCAGTCCAAATGGCATCAATAGGATCACTTTGATTGATTTTGTAACGCAATTGATTAATGTACCAATCGATACCTAACAAGCTCGAGTTGATAACCCGAACATCGCGTCGAACGCCTTCCACTTCTTGTGCATACCAAAGCGGATAAGTATCGTTATCGCCAAATGAAATCACAATGGCATTTGGTGCACAACTTTCTAAATAATCAACCGCTAAATCGCGCGCTAAAACTTTATTTCCACGGTCATGATCATCCCATTCTACATTCGCCATTAATAATGGAACGGCCGCAAAACAAAGGGCCGCAGCCAAATAATTGGCAATTGATTTAGAAATGATTTTTGCGAACATATCCTTCACAAATAACACTCCTAATCCAATCCAAATGGCAAAGGCATAGAAAGAACCCACAAAGGCATAGTCACGTTCACGTGGTTGATTGCCCGGCATGTTAAGGTAAATAACAATGGCTATACCGGTAAAGAAAAACAATAGGCCGGCAATTAGTGCATCACGACTATCTTTTGCAAATTGATAAAACAACCCAAGTAGGCCCAAGATCAAAGGCAAGAAGTAAAGCTGATTATTGGCTTTATTATTTTTCAAACTATCAGGCATTGCTTTTTGATCGCCTAATAAACTGTTATCGATGAAAGACACACCGCTCTTCCAGTTACCATCTCTGGAATTGGCCATGCTCCCTCCTTGGATATCGTTTTGCTTACCTGCAAAATTCCACATGAAATAACGCAGGTACATCCAACCCAATTGATATTGCATGAAGAAATTCACATTATCGCCAAAAGAAGGTTTATTTGACCATAATCCGGTTTTAGGATCTTTTACAATACCCGCAAAAGTGGCATAATAATCGGCGTGACCTTGTTCGTTACCCGCATCCCACATACGTGGAAACAGGTGATTATCTTGCGGTTGATAATGTACTTCTTGTTTACGGCCTTTTTTCTCATACCCGCTTTGGGTTTTTATATAGGTTTCTTCGTTTACATATTCAGGACGGTACTCTTCGCCCACCACACTACCTGCGGTAAAATCAGGACCGTACATGATAGGCGTGTCACCATATTGCTCACGCGAAAGATAGCCAACCAAGGTTACCGGATTATCCACATTATACATATCGATAGCGGTATCGGCATTAGAACGAATCAGGGTTGTGAGGTAAGAAGAATAACCAATCAACATAAAGGTGAAACTCCATAAACTTAATTTAAGGAAGTTCCAGTTTCTTTTACCGGCTACTTTGATACCGAAATATATTAATGCACCAATCAAAACAAAGAAGAAAGCGAAGCCGCTAAAGAAAGGTAAACCCAAAGAGTTAACGAAGAAAATATCGAATGCACCTGCTCCTTTAATGGTGTATTGAATTACAAATTTTTGAACAACACCGGTAATGATACAACCTACAATAAAAGCGATGATGGTGCCTTTTGTGGTAACATTATATCTTTTGAAGTAATAAATCATTACAAAAGCCGGAATCGTTAATAAGTTCAATAAATGGACACCGATAGACAAGCCCATTAGATAGAAGATTAAAATAATCCAACGATCGGCACCGGTAAAATGCCCGTTGATCCCATTTTTTTGTTCTTCGGTAACTGCATTTTCCCATTTCAACATAGCCCAAAATACCACGGCAGTAAAGAAAGAAGAAAGGGCATACACCTCACCTTCAACCGCACTGTACCAAAAAGAATCAGAAAAGGTATAGGCTAATGCGCCTACAATACCTGCGGCCATTACACCAAAAATTTGCTCTCCGGATAAATTATCGGATGTGCCGGTTTTAATTACCAATTTTCGTGCAAAGTGGGTAATACTCCAAAACAAGAATAAGATGGTGAAACCACTCGACAAAGCACTCATCAAGTTAACACCGGTTGCAGCATGCTTAGGATCGAAAGGTACCATAAACAATCTGCCAATTAATACGAATAAAGGTGCTCCGGGCGGATGCGGAATTTGCAATTTATAGGCACTGGATGCAAACTCTCCACAGTCCCACAAGCTGCCGGATGCTTCCATAGTCATGATGTACACGGCACAGGCCACTAGGCACACCAGCCAGCCGACAATGTTGTTAATTTGTTTATAGCTCATACTGAAATTGGTTATAAGGTGGCAAATATAAACAGATTGTTGCTTGAACGATAGTAGATGAATTTTATTTATGA
>JBJOQA010000280.1:0-4313 GCA_046050225.1 Bacteroidota bacterium
AATTTTTCAGGTTTTCCTCCGCCTTGCGGATATTGGTACATCACCATATTGAGTACATCTACAATTTGATGAAAACCGCTGCCGGTGGTTACGGGATATTGTACGGCTGCAACATTGGCGCCGAAATGTGTTTTTGCTTCTTGCAGTGTTTTTTCAAAATCAGCTTCATCGCGGTCGAGCTGGTTCACTACAAATAGCATGGGGGTTTTAAAAGATTCGGTGTATTCCCAAATGATATCGGTACCCACTTCTACACCCATTGCGGCATTGAGCACCATTACACCGGTATCGGCAACGCGCAATGCGCTAATCACTTCTCCCGAAAAATCGTCGTAGCCGGGGGTATCAATCATATTGATTTTATAGCCTTTCCAAGGGATATGCATGAGGGAAGAAAATACCGAACTGGTTCTTTCTGTTTCTAATTCGTGATAATCACTAACGGTATTTTTTTCGGCAACGCTACCGCGACGTTTTGTGATGCCCGCATCAAAGAGCATGGCTTCGGCTAGTGTGGTTTTGCCACTGCCGGCATGTCCGAGGAGGGCGATATTTTTTACATGGTTAGAATCGTAAGTAGACATAAAAATGTTTTTTGTGTGGCGTAATCGATCAAAAAAAACAGCAGCCAGTCTTATACAGACCGGCTGCGTAATATATTGATCATTGGGCTTGAATGAATGTGTGGAAGTCGCCCTCCAATTTGTCGAGATCGGTAAGTAAGAAGTCTAATTTTTCTTTGAGATAATGATGTGGGATGCGATGACCAAAATTGGGATGGCGTTCTGCTTCCACAACATGGTGTTTAATTTCGTGTTTAAGGTCGTGAATGTTGATGAGTTGAATGTGAAATTGATTGTGGTAGTGTTCAATTTCCATGAGTACATCGTGGTCGGTTTTGCCGGGTGCGAAAAAGTACAATTCGGTTTTCAGGGTGTTCAGCTTTTGGCGGTATTGAGCTAGTTGATCATACCATTTGTTGCACTCATCAATCAGTGCTCTGTGCTGTGCTTCGGTAACCATGACTTTATGTTTTTGTTGGTAATCAATAACGGTCTGAAGGGTTAAGCCGTTTGTTTCCACATAAAGGTGGTATACTACCGGAATGGCAGCAATGATATTTATCAGTTCATTATGATTGAATAATCATGATTTTAGAACCGATATCAGTAAAAATTGGCGAGAAAATTGATGGGGACGCTAATTAGTTGGTGGGCCCTTGCACCACCAGTTCTGCGGGTTTTGTTACTACGATTTCAACTTTTCCTTTGTATTCTTTAATCGTACCGGTAACGCACACGGGTTGGTTGTTGTAGAGTTTTGCAGGGGTATCGCTAAAGTTGGCCAAGTCTTTTGCAAATATTACCACGGTAAGCGGAGATTTGGGATAAGCCGCACCTAGATTAATGAAAGTTACTTTTTCGAGTGATTTTACACCATAAACACTGGTACAAATGCGTACGGTTTCGCCAATATGCGCTGCGGCAGAATCAACCGGGATTGTGATTTGTGCTTTTCCGATTTGGCTCATTACGAGTAAAGACAAGATGGCGATAACTTTTTTCATGATGGTGATTTATGGAACTGCAAAGTACCTTGATTTTATTCAAAAAAATCATTTTGCAATAGGAAGTGTAAAAATAAGTGTTGTTCCAACTCCCGGTGTACTGGTTGCACGAAGTTCACCGCCATTCAATTGAACAAACTGTTTACAGAGCTTTAAACCCAGCCCAGAACCCTTTTCTTTATTGGTACCGTAGGTTGTGTGAAATTCGTTTTCGGAAAGTACAAGTGCAAGATCATCTTGGCTAATGCCAACACCGTTATCGGCTATTTTAATTTCGATACAATCATCTTTTTGTTCACAACTGCAATGAATCACACCTTGTTGTTTGGTAAATTTTAAGGCATTGGATAAAAGATTACGAACAACCAATTTAATCATGTCTTCATCTGCAAAGGCTAAACAATCGTTAACTAAATCACTTGTAATAGTGATTTGTTTACTATCGGCTCGAAACTTGGATAGTTCGATGCTTTTTTTGACGAGTAAACAAACTTTGATGTTAGTAGCATGAACGGTTATTTGTGATTGATTGATACGCGCCCAGCCCAATAAGTTTTCTAATAAATCGTAGGTGGTTTTGGATATTTCTTTTTGTGAATTCAAAAATTTATACAGCACTTCTTCTTGTAAACTACCTTTTTGCGAAACCAGTTCGGCTATTTGCATCATACTGCCAATGGGGCCTCGTAAATCGTGGGCGATGATGGAAAAGAACTTGTCTTTAGTGGCATTGGCTACGCGTAATTCGTTTTCAATTTGTTTTAAACGATTAATATCGGTATGTGTACCGATAGCTCTGGTTGGGTTGCCCTCTGCGTCTCTTTCTACTACTTTACCTTTATCAATAATCCATTTCCATCCGCCATCTTTTGTTTTAAGTCGATGAGTTGCTTCGTACATCGGTACTTCACCTGCAAGATGTTTTTCATATTCGGCAACGGCATCATGTAAATCATCGGGATGAACCAATGATTGCCAACTGCTATAATGTGGTGCAATTTCTGAATGGTCATAACCTAACATCTTTGACCAAACTTCATTATAAAAAGTATCACCGGTTTTTACGTTGCAATCCCATAAACCGGTTTCGGTATTTTCAATAGCCATTTTTAAACGTGCTTCACTTTCGCGCAACTGTTGTTGGTAACGAATACGTTCAAAACTGTTTGAAAAAATATTGGCAATAGTGCGTAATAAATCTATTTCATCTTGGGCCCAAACCTTATTATTGATACATTCATCAAAACCAATGAAGCCCGAAAATTTATTTTGTATGTATAGCGGAAGTGCAAGAATTGATTTTATGCCTTGCGGTGCTAAAATATCTATTAAATCTTGTGGTAGTTCGGAGATATTGGTAGAAAAAACTTTTCCATCCTCTACTAAAAATTTCTTCCAAGATGGAATTATACTGTAGGGTACATTTTGCAGTTCTTCTTTTTGAGGCGTAATATTTTGATTACACCACTCAAAAGTATTGTTAGTGGTTAATCCGGAAGGATCATCTTCAAAAATATATACCCTGCTTACATTGGTATGTTCGCCCAGTTGTTCTAAAATATTGTTGAGCTTGTCTGAAAAATGATCAGTTTGGTGCAGGCTCTGCGAAATTTCGGCTAATAATTGCTGTTGTTTTAGGTTGTGTTTTAATTTGCTCTCAACTTGAACCACGTCAGAAATATCGATGGCCGAGGTAAGTAAGTATTGATAAGTTTGTATTTGAATTTTTGTAAGTGAAAACAAACAAATAAAATTGCTGCCATCTTTTTTGTTAACGCTAATTTGAACATTTTCAACCTTATCTCGATCCTGCAATTGTGTTAATATTTGGGCACGTTGTTCATAGTTGGCAAACAGCATTAAGTCTTTTGAACTTTTGCCAATAATTTCTGCTTCTTCGTAGCCTAGTTTTTCTAAAAAGGTTTGATTAATATTGATAAATACACCGGTATCAATATCTGATATAGCCATCAATACATGGCTATTATTAAAAACGGTATGAAATTTTGATTCGGAAAGTGCGAGTTCGGAAAGGTTTCGGCTTACCCCGATGATGGCATCTTCATTGTTCCATTTGCCATGATAAACGCTTGTTTCAACCGGAATACGAACGCCATTTTTGGTAATAAGTGGAAGTGGACAGGATGACTGTAATCCGGCCAACATTTTGCCAACAATTTCTTTTGCTTCGGCCCTACATTCAGGTGGATGCATATTGAGTACTGATTGACCAATAGCTTCAGATGTTGTATAACCCAGCACACGCGTAACCGCATTATTTATTTCAAGAATGTTTCCTTGTGTATCAAGGACAAAGAGAAAGTCTTTTATGTGGTGAAAAAAACTTTGAAAATTCTTTTCACTTTCTGCGGTAAGCATGACCTACGGATTTTATTTTACAGCCTGTAGATGGGACGATTTACGATGTTGTGTTCTAAAATTACTGCATTAATAAACGCATACGTCATTTCATTTTGAGAATGACCCAATAACAAATTGCCAACGCTTTAATTTTCAGCTTGTTGTGAGCCAATGGGGTGCGCTTTAATTATGTGTAGAAAAACTTCGAAGGTTGTATTGAAAATAAGAACGCACTGCAATATCCTTGCAGTGCGTTCGATGCGCGAATAAATAGGCGCTTTAAATTATTAGATAGGCTTTACTTCAATTGCACAACCTCCTCCCGGTGCTAAAACAACTTGAAGAACCGTATTGCTGTTTACTTCTTTAGTTTCAATGATATAGG
>JBJOQA010000281.1:0-20943 GCA_046050225.1 Bacteroidota bacterium
TATTAGCAAAACTGGGTGGCCATGGCTACGACTTACTTATTTTATTGAATCGCTTCATCAACTGGATTTTATCCGCCTTTGGCGCAGAAAAAATGAGCCTCAGCAAAAAGATAAAAAACGGGGTAAAAAAAGCAGTTGCATGGATTGATAATTTTGAACAAACGGCGGCCGAGTTGGCCATTCAAAAAAAATATGATTATGTGGCATGTGGCCATATTCACCAACCACAACAACGCATCATTACCACAAAAAACGGTTCGGTTACCTATCTCAATAGCGGCGATTGGGTTGAAAATTTAACAGCACTAGAGTATAACCAAAACGAATGGACGATTTACCAACATCAACCTGCCCAATTTGATAGACCCAAAACAGCAACTAAGACTACAAGTAAAAAGTTACCCGAGATAACTGTTGAAACAGATGTGATTTCATTATTTCTTAACACCTTACAAACGCATTCATGAAAATATTTTATGCGGTTCAAGCTACCGGAAACGGCCATATTGCAAGAGCAATAGAGTTGCTACCCTACTTACAAAAGTATGGCTCGGTGCACGTATTTTTAAGCGGTAGTAATAGCAGTTTGCCCACAAATGCTGCTTTACCGGTTGAGTTTACCAGCAAGGGTGTTAGTTTAATGTATAGTAAATCGGGAGGATTAAACTATTGGAAAACAATAAAAAACTGTAATCCGATCAAAGTATATCGCGAAGCAAAACAATTACCGATTGAAAAATTTGATGTTGTTATTAACGACTTTGATTGTATTACTTCTTTGGCATGCAGACTTAAAAAGATACCCTCCATTAGTTTTGGTCACCAGGCCAGTTTTAAAAGTATGCTTACGCCGCGACCACAAAAACGCGACTTTTTAGGCGAAAATGTATTGCAACATTTTGCGCCTGCAACCAAATACATTGGTTTACATTTTGAATCGTACGATCAAGATATTTATTCACCCATTTTGAAAAAAGAAATCTTAGAAAGCAGCTCAGTTAATGAAGGCCATGTTACCGTGTATTTGCCGCATTATGACGATTTTTTATTACTCAAACACCTACGTCATATTAATCATACGCGCTTTGAAATATTTACAAAACGGGTAACACAGCCAGAGGTTAATAAAAACATAACTTTTTTGCCGATTGGCAATCAGGCTTTTTGCAAAAGCATGCTTTCGTCAAAAGGAATTATTACAGGAGGTGGTTTTGAAACTCCGGCAGAAGCTTTGTATTTAGGGAAGCAATTAATGATTCTACCTATTCGAGGACAATACGAACAACAGTGCAATGCAGCGGCACTCGAAAAATTTGGCATTCCGGTTTTACAAGAAATAAATCATCAATTCACCGCTACCGTAAGAACGTGGCTGAATACAGAACAAAACTTCAAACTTCAATTACAACATAGTACTGCCGAAATTGTAGCGCGCGTAATACAAACTGCGGAATCTTTTCGGAGAGAGGAAACTACAGAAATAGCAACGCAAAATTTTGCACAACAGTTGATATATACCAATGCTTGAACTAATAAAAGCCTCGCAATTTCCTACAGATTTTGAATGGGGTGTTGCTACCGCCGCAGCACAAATTGAAGGAGCAGCGGATGATGCCGGAAGAGGTCTTTCTATTTGGGATAAATTTTCGGAACGAAGCGGAAAAACAAAAAATGGTGCTACACCTGCAAAAGCCTGTCAATTTTACTATCGCTATTCCGAAGATTTACTTTTGGCCAAATGGATGGGCTTTAAAGTATTTCGCTTCTCCATTTCTTGGAGTCGCATTTTTCCAAATGGCAAAGGATATATAAATCAAGAAGGCGTACAATTTTATCACCGATTGATTCAAGAATGCCTACACTTAAAACTAACGCCCTATATCACACTCTACCATTGGGATTTACCATGGGCATTGGAAAAAGAGGGAGGCTGGACTTCCCCTTTGGTGGTTTCATGGTTTAAAGATTTTGCCACTTTTTGCGCGCGCGAATATGGCAGTAAAGTAAAGAATTGGATTGTACTCAATGAACCTGCAGGCTTTACAACTCTCGGCTATATGACCGGCCAACATGCACCGGGCAGAATGGGCCTAACGAATTATCTGCCGGCTATCAAGCATACCTTGTTGGCCCAAGCTGCTGGTGCAAATGCATTACGTAAGTATGTAATTGGCGCAAACATTGGTACCAGTTTTTCTTTTAGTGAAATCATTCCGGCTTCTAATAAAGAAACCGATATTAAAGCAGCAGAACGCGTAGACACCATTTTAAACCGACTTTTTGTAGAACCCGCAATAGGCAAGGGTTTGCCAACAAACGATTTTCCGTTAATGGAACAAATTAGCATGTATTGTAAGCCTTGGCGCAATAATGAAAAATTTAGTTTCGATTTTGATTTTATAGGCATCCAAAAGTATTTTCCTATCACCATCAAACATCATCCGCTCATCCCCTATTTACAGGCTACCGATATTAAAGCAAGCAGCCGAAAAGTACCACACACCGCGTTGGGATGGGAAATTAATGCCGATAGTTTTTATCGTTTAATCATGCGCGTTAGTCAGCTTGCACCCAATACCAATTTATACGTTACAGAAAATGGCGCTTATTTTAAAGATATCCTACTAGAAGCTGTGGTAAACGACCAAGAACGTATTGAATATTTTCAGCAATATCTGGGAGCAACCCTTCAAAGTATAAAAGATGGCGCTAATTTAAAGGGCTATTTTGCTTGGACGCTCACCGATAATTTTGAATGGGCCGAAGGCTATCAAGCGCGATTTGGCCTAGTACATATTAATTTCAAAACACAAAAAAGAACCATAAAAAATAGTGGCCATTGGTGGCAGCAGTTTTTAAAAAGCTAACCATTCAACCTTTGAAACAAACATATAACAGCCGTCTGTAGTGGACGGCTGTTTATTTATTCAAATTATCTTTTGGGGCTTTGTGCTGCAGTGCTATTGGCAACTTTTGTTCCCGTGCTTCGCTTGTAGCCCGTTTTGAAAACGGGGCTACCGCTTCGCCCGGGCAGCCCTTCAGCGGTATAACAGATTTGAACTAACTACTATGCGGATTGCATGGCAGTAACGCCGGCTCTTGGAAACAAAATATTGTTCTCCAAATGAACATGCTCATGTAATTTATCTTCAAATTCCTTAAGTGCCTTTAAACTTACGGTAAAGGTTGTGCAGGCATCTTCCGGAATACTGTATCCATTGGTAAGGTTACTCAATAATTTTAATTGGGCACCTGCATGATCATGTTCATGTTCCATTTGCGCAATGGGATGATTCACAAAATTTCTTTGCTGTTCACTTACCCCATCCGGATTAACTTCCAACTCTTTGAGAATAGGAAACAGTACTTGTTCCTCTTTCGCCAAATGAAATAGCAATTCCTCCTGCATCTCTTCAAACACTTTTGCAACGGTTACCATATTGGGATAACGCTGACCATGTTTATTGGCCACTTTTTGCAGTTGACCTAAGATTACCGACATGTTCATTTTAATGTACAAATGATGCTGTACCATAATGTATTCAATCAATTCTTTTGTAGGCATTTCATTGAATTTTTTTTCATTTGCAGCTGTTTCCAATGCACTAAAAATGGCCGATTCTACTTCGTGCTGATTAATTTCCATTTTGGCACATACATCGTCTAATTTTCGTTTTCCGCCGCAACAATAGTCAATTCCCCACTGTTCAAATACAAAAGCTGTTTTGTAATTGGCTGCAACAATATTGCCGATAGTTTGTTCTCCTAAATTTTTCATATTCTTATTTTTTACAAAATTGATAAGGTTTAAGTATAACCGTTATGACCTCAATCATAGGGTTTATTGGTTATTTAAATTCATCCAAATAACGAAACGATTTAACCATGCTACGGCCATAAACATCATCAATGCTGCCATTAACAGCACCTCGTTCAAAAAGGGTAAAACAATATTCAACATGGCGGCTGTACCTTGCATCATTAATACTAATTCGTTGATACAAATCCCGATAGCCAACAACCAAATACCTGTTTGAAAGAGTTTTGATTTACTGTTAAAACAAACCTGGCTGATCATGGCTAACAAAAACAAGCTCACAATACCCAGCAATACCAGATGCAAATAACCAATTACAATGGGCCTAAAACCAAAAGCTAATTTGCTTAAAAGTGGAATGGTAGAACCTAATTGCAGTAACAGTTTCAAAGTCATTGCAATAGCCGGCAACCAAAGTATTTTTTTGAGTTGCTTCGGCATTTGTTCAAAAGCATTTTCTTTTTGCGCAGTATAGATAAATCTAACCCAAGCAACAACTTGTGCAAAAGCACTTACTACTACTAACCAATATACCCAACCGGGCATCGGCATCCATAATGCAGATAAAAAATAGGCAGGTATACAAGCAAAGGCAAACATCCAAAAAAAGGTAGAGGTTTGGGCATGAATTTTAAGTGTTAAATTTAATTTGTCTATCAACAAACCTACACAGCCAAACACGAACCACCCATTGTATTGAAAATGCAAGAAAAAGTAAACTGCTGCTAAATACCAGTTTTGATGAATGATTTTATTTGCCATCATATAGGCTAATGCAAACGCTCCAATCGATGATAGTGCATTAAAAATAACCGCACCTCTAAACCACAAAAAGGAAGGATGGGCGATGGGTGAATCATTTAAAATTTGCCAAATTTTCCAACCAAAATAATAACTCGTAAAAATGGAAAGCGTAGAGAAGAAAATAGAAAATACTCCATATCCCTGCAATGGAAAGCTAAGCAACATACCATAGGCGGCAATAGCATTTATCCATAATATTCGATTAAATATTAACGGTAAAGATTGCTTCGTTAATCGACTTATTGTTTGCAACATTAAAGACATTAAGGCCAGTGATACCCAACCTGAAAACGCGAAATGCGAGTGGCCGTGCAATAAGTACTTTTGATCAACATATGGAAATGTGCCTACTATTTTGTACCGTAGTACTACGCCGATAAAAGCAACCAGTAGTAAATTAAATACAGATAATCGCAACCAAAATCGAATGGGAATTTCTTTCTGCATGACACAAAAAAACTACTCCTTACATCGCCGTGGTATGACTGTAGTCATATCATCGAGATAAACTTTTCCCTTTTCAATAAATAGTTCTTTACGTTCGTGCATGTTACGCATAGCTCGAATAACGGTCTCTACACGAAGTCCTGTCATATCTGCTATCTGTTGTCGCGTTAGTTTCACTTGGTTACATTCACAACATATATTCTTCTTATTTTGGCGGATATACTTCATGAGTGCAGCTATTCTATTTTCCGGACAATTATTCGCCATTTCTTTTATTAAAAAGAATTTAAACCGCACACGTTGCGCTAATAAAGTAGTGAACCTTTGAAGTATGGCCGGCTGCTCTTGTAATAATTGATGAAAGGTTGGCATATGCAGACGCAATACAACAGCCGGGGTTGTGGCAATTGCGCTGGCTGCATAAGGTTCGCCGTCAAATAAAGGCAACTCGCCAAAACATTCACCCGGTTCAATCAGCATTTGAAGATATTCCTTTCCTTCATCGTTAATGTTAAACCACTTTACTTGTCCGGATACCAATTGATAATAAAAATTACATTGGCTTCCTTCGGAAAAAATCATTTCACCTGCATCTAATGTTCGATAAGTGGCCCCCCAAGATAAAAGTACATCTACATCAATCATGACGAAATATTTTGGGAAAAATATTTTTATTTTTTTCATTCTAATATGATAAATATCAGCATGGGAACTAACCAATAATTGCTTATGATTGAAGTATACTGTAAAATCAACTATTTCGCGCCATTATTAAACTATCGCAATGCATTACGAAAAAGGGAACATTTAAATAATTGACCCAAAAATCAAAACACATTTGTGACTACAGTCATAATTACCGAAATTTGCCGCGCCTAATTTTGCATGGTCAAGCATGATTATTAAAAAGTTCATAGCAACATTTATTCTTTGTCTGGTTTTGGTACACAGTTTCCAAACCGCGGCAATACTATTTCGTTTCTATGCGAATCAATCGGCTATTGCCGAACGACTTTGTGAAAATAAAAGCAGGCCGCAGCTAAAGTGTAACGGTAGGTGTCAGCTTGGCAAAGCATTAGCCAAAGCCGCCACTGAAGAAAAAGGCACACAAACAAGCTTCAAATTAATTGAATTTCATTATCTCACTCCTTCATCTGAAATTACCCATCCTGATTTTTTAGAACAAAAAGCAACAGCCTACGGAAATCATCTAACCCGCTTATTGGATGGCTATCACAAAGCTGTTTTTCAACCCCCAGGCTGTTAAGCATTTCCACATTTTCTTTTATTGTATCTCCTTGCGGGAGGTAATAACATCTGATGCCTGTAAGGCTATCAAAGCGGCATAGGTATGCATCATTGGTTGGTTCAACTAACCAACGGAAAAACCTTTGTTCGTTAATCAAATTTCTATCCAATTAAATCAAATTATCGTGAATCATCTTAATAAAATATCAATTTGGATTTCCATTTTAGTACTAGCCATTGCTTTTACTTCTTGTAAAAAAGATACTGTTGAAACGGTAGACCCTACCGTAGGCTTAACCAAAATTGCAGAAGGTTATGCGGTTGGAGCCGGTGCTAAAGTAAAACTCTACGCTGCAAGCGGCAGTATTAAAACCGGCTATACTAAGTTTTATATTATGCTAAGTGATAGTACCAGCGGAACAACTATACAAGATGCGCATATTCATTTAACACCCATGATGGACATGGGTATGATGCAACATAGCGCACCCGTTGAAAATCCTGAAAGCGAGGAAGCCGTTAATCAATTATATCCATGTAGTGTAACCTTTATTATGCCTTCTATGGGGGGCAGTTGGACTTTAGAAGTAGAAGTTCATAACCATCTTACTGACAAAGAAGGTAGTGTAACTTTTCCGATAACGGTTACCGATCCAGTAAAAGCAACCGTGAAATCCTTTACGGGATTACATGATAATCAAAAATATTTTGTTGCCTTAATCAATCCGGCCAAACCAATAGTTGGTATCAATGATTTAGAATTTGCCATTTATAAAAAAGCAAGCATGATGTCATTTCCGGCAGACAGTAGTTTGCTATTATCTTTTACACCCGAAATGCCAACGATGGGCCATGGCTCGCCCAACAATGTTCAACCGATACATGTAGGAAATGGCCATTATAAAGGCAAAGTAAACTTTACGATGACCGGTTTGTGGCGCTTAAACAATGAGCTGACCAGCAACGGAGCCATTGCTGACAGTACCCAATTTTTTGAAATAGAATTTTAATTTTTCATATGCCTGCACATTTATTTGTGCGGGCATTTACCTTATACCGCTATGCGATTAATCCTATTTATCGGGCTAATTTTTTGGAGCGTGTGCGCAACAGCACAAACCCCTACCGACTTGGTTTTGCAAGTAGATAGCAGCCAAATCATTACCCTAAAAGAAGTTAAGCTTCATGCTACCGCAGATGCACGAAAGCAATTAAGTTTATATTACCGGTCACATAAAAATTTAACGTTGGAAGAAATCATGCAACGAACTCCTGACGTATCTTTTACACGCAGAGGTAGCTATGGCATGGAGCCCGCTATCAGAGCTTTTAGCGGCAACCAAACCAATGTTCAAATAGACGGGATGCGCATCCATGGAGCCTGTACGGACAAAATGGATCCGGTTACCATTTATGTTGAACCGGCAAATTTGCAAGCTATTCAAATTAGCACAGGGGGAAATGGCTTTATTGGCGGTTCTACTATTGGCGGTACTGTCAACCTTCAACTAGAAACCGCGCAATACAGTGATAAACCGATATGGAAAGGTTTTGTACAGACCGGTTACCAATCGGCCGGCAATAGTTTATTAGAAGCAGCACAATTAAGTTACGGTCAAAAAAAATGGGCCTTAAAAGGCAGTGCGGTATATCGCAAGCAACAGCCTTATCGGAAAGGTGGCGGCGGACGAATTGATTTCAGTCAATTTGAAAAAATAAACTACAACCTTTCGGGCAAATTTTTACTTTCTCCTACTGCTAACCTGCGTATCGATTTAATAGGCGATGACGGCTGGAATATCGGCTATCCGGCATTACCGATGGATGTTGGATATGCCGGTGCACGCATTGGCAGCATCACACTTTCCAAACAACTTTCACATCCATTAATGTTACAATATGAAGTAAAACTATATGCCAATCAAATTCGGCATTTTATGGATGACACCCATCGCCCTGCAGTTGCCATGCATATGGATATGCCCGGACGGAGTGAAACAATTGGTGCCAATACTTCCCTTTATTTCAAAATGCCCCAATCACAACAATTGAAAGTACAGGCAGATTGGTCGAACACCTTCTTAAAAGCGTCTATGACAATGTATCAAAGCGGACAGCAACCAATGTACATGCTCACTTGGCCGGATAATCGCCGTATGCAAGGAGGTTTGGGAGCAGATTGGCAAATTCAACTTGATAGTATAATGGCATTCAAGCTTACTGGTAGGGTTGATTTTTTTCAAAGTAAAATTGCTGACGAAAATGCCAAACAACAACAATCCATTGTTTCTCCTGGTTATGTAGGTAAATCAACTTTTTTAAAAAACTTGGCAGGTCGATTAATGCGTAAATTAGGGGCCGGCAGCAGCATTGGTTTACAATTGAGTTATGCCGAGCGGATGCCAACTGCCGGAGAACTTTATGGCTTTTACCTATTTAATGCCAATGACGGATATGATTATATAGGAAATGTTCAATTAAAGCCCGAAAAAGCATTACAAGTGGAGTTCATAACGTCATACCGTAAACGAAAAACAAATATTCAACTTACGGCAAGCATTGCGTCTATCCAACATTTCATTTTGGGCACAGCACTTCCCGGCTGGAGTACCATGACGATTGGTGCACATGGCGTTAAACAATATCAAAATTTGCAACGAGGCTATTTAGCGGGTATATATACCAATGCATGGATTCCGTTTTCTAATAACATTAATTGGATAAGTGTTCTAAAATATAGTTACGGCTGGGATGCACAAAAACAACCATTACCGGCCATTACGCCACTAAAATGGGTAAATGCCTTTAATTGGAAAATTTCCAATTGGCAACTGCAAATAGAACATGAATGGAGTAGTAAGCAAACTCGCATCCAACCATCTTCCGGAGAAAACGAAACACCCGGCTTTTATCTTTTACATGTACGTATAATGAGCCATTGGCTGATTGCACACCAATCAATAGAATGCCAAATGGGTATTGAAAATATTTTTGACAAGCAATATCACGAACATTTAGATTGGGGCGATATCCCCAGAATGGGTAGAAATGCATTTATTCAACTTCAGTTAAATTTTTAATTCGACCACTACAACCATTGGTGTGGTTTAAGCTTACCCTATGTTATATGCATTCAATTCATTTTTAAGAATGAATTGAATGCTTTTTCATGTCTCCTCTTTATTCTTTCCGACAAATAAATACTGATATAAATCAGTTTACAACAACCGATTAGTGTAAAAATTTAGTTTTTACCGATAAGCAGTTTAGCAGATAATGCTGATATAAATCAGTTATGCTGTTTTAAAACAGGCTTTATGATTATACGCATAAAGGCAAGATTTAGTGCGAACTAAACTTGCATTCAAATTCAAAACAAATATGAACATGAAAAAAATTTCACTAATAGCAGTAATTGCTGTTTTACTGTATGCATGCGGTGGCGCAGGCAATTCAACACAAAGCGCTTCCCCTGCTGAGAAAAAAGAGGAAGTAAGTACCGGCAACCCTTCTTATGATCCTAAGCGTGGTGAAGGCAAGTTTACAAAAGTAGAGGTGGGTGAAACGGTTGATGAAGCGCTTGCCGGCAGTGGTGAAAAAACCTATGGTGTAAAATGCAGTAGTTGTCATAAACTAACCGACGAAAAATTAGTTGGGCCAGGATGGAAAGGTGTTTCAACCAGACGTACACCTGAGTGGATTATGAATTTTATTACTAATACCGACGAAATGATTAACAAAGACCCTGCTGCTCAAGCGCAACTGGAAATTTGTTTGGTGCGTATGCCTAACCAAAATTTATCCGACGAAGAGGCTAGAAACCTGTATGAATTTATGCGCAAAAATGACGGCATAAAATAACCCACCACTACCATAAATCTTTTTAGCAGCATTGATCCAATGCCTGCGATATATAATAAAACAACCTTTTATGCAACAACGTACAACAACAAAATTACTTGGTTCGGCATTACTGCTGTTACTGGGTATAAGCGCTTGCAAACCCAAAAATGCAGGCAATGCAGTAAATGCCGATGCCGCTAGTAAAGCCTATGTAGCACCGGGCAAATATGATGGATTTTACAATTTTGTTTCAGGAGGATTTAGTGGACAAATGAGTGTTTACGGTTTACCATCGGGCCGCTTATTACGTGTAATTCCGGTATTTTCGGTTGACCCTGAAAAAGGATATGGCTACACCGAAGAAACCAAAGCGATGTTAAACACTTCGCATGGTTTTGTGCCTTGGGATGATTTACATCACCCTGAACTATCACAAACCAATGGCGAAATAGACGGCAAGTGGGTATTCGGTAATGCCAATAATACACCGCGCGTTGCCCGTATTGATTTGAGCACATTTAGAACTGCCGAAATTATTGAATTACCAAACAGTGGCGGTAATCACAGTTCTCCATTTATTACCGAAAACACTGAGTACGTAGTTGCAGGAACGCGCTTTAGTGTTCCACCAGATAATACCAATGGCGATATACCCATCAACACTTATAAAAAGAATTTTAAAGGCACATTAAGTTTTATTAGCGTTGCAAAAGAAGATGGCAAAATGGATATTGCCTTTCAAATTCAATGTCCAGGCGTAAACTTTGATTTAAGCCATGCGGGCAAAGGAAAATCTCACGGTTGGTTTTTCTTCAGTTGCTATAATACAGAACAGGCCAATACTTTGTTAGAAGTGAATGCATCGCAAAGAGATAAAGATTTTATCATGGCTGTGAATTGGAAAAAAGCCGAAGAGTATTTAAAAGCAGGCAAAGGACGCAAGCAAGCGGTTCGTTATGCAAGCAATCGTTATGATGAAAAAACACATACAGCCACTTCTACCATTAAAACAGAAGTAACTGTTTTGGATGCAAAAGACTTAAAAGATATTTGTTACTTTATTCCTTGTCCTAAATCTCCGCATGGTTGTGATGTAGATCCTACGGGAGAATACATTGTAGGTAGCGGTAAACTGGCTGCTTTAATTCCTGTATTTAGCTTTGATAAAATTCAAAAAGCAATAGCTGATAAAGCCTATGAAGGCGAATACGATGGCATTCCGGTAATTAAATATGATGCTGCTTTATACGGGGAAGTGAAGAAACCCGGCTTAGGCCCATTACACACCGAATTTGACGGCAAAGGAAATGCCTATACTTCCTTCTTTGTTTCCAGCGAAGTAGTAAAATGGAATATTAAAGATTTAAAAGTAGTTGATCGTGTTCCAACCTACTATTCTGTTGGGCATCTATGTATTCCCGGCGGCGATAGTAAAAAACCAACACCACAGTATTTAATTGCTTATAATAAAATTACAAAAGACAGATACCTGCCAACTGGCCCCGAATTAGCCCAAAGCGCACAACTGTACGATATCAGCGGCGATAAAATGCAATTGATATTAGACTTCCCTACCATTGGTGAACCGCATTATGCACAAGCCGCACCTGCGGATGTTATTAAAAATCGTTCGGTGAAATTTTATAAAATAGATGAAAATAGTAACCCGTACGTTTCAAAAGGAGAAGGTACCACTAAGGTGGTAAGAGAAGGCAACAAGGTTCATGTTTATATGAGTGCCATCCGTTCGCATTTTTCCCCGGATAATATTGAAGGTATTTATGTAGGAGATGAAGTGTATTTCCATGTTACCAATTTGGAACAAGATTGGGATGTGCCGCATGGCTTTGCTGTAAAAGGCGCGTTAAATGCCGAGTTACTAATTATGCCGGGAGAAACACAAACCTTGAAATGGACGCCAACTGAAGTAGGTATGTATCCCATGTACTGTACCGATTTTTGTAGTGCATTACACCAAGAAATGCAAGGCTATGTACGTGTATCGCCCAAAGGAAGTAATGTTCCTTTAATGTTCAGTACCGGTAAAAATTTACCAAAAGCCGATTCTGCAACTACCAAATAATTTACCATTAACCTGGCGTTTTGGACGCGCTAAACGCCGGGTTCTTTTTCCTTTTATAAACAAAATGCAATATGAAAAAGATATTAAAACTGATTCCGATCGCCATTCTGTTTTTTGCAGGATCTTGCAATAGCAATGAGTCTGAAAAAACAAGCGCTGCTAGTACTGGTTCTGAAAGTGCCACTCCTGCAGGTGGACAAGAGGCCGTTAAAGATGATGATTCACAAAAAGACGTTGTTAAGGTTGCGGTTGGATCTAAAGATCATACCACTTTGGTAGCTGCATTAAAACAAGCAGATTTAGTTACCTCTTTGTCTAATGCCGGCCCTTTTACCGTTTTTGCACCAACCAATGATGCCTTTGGTAAAGTTCCAAAAGAAACATTAGATGCATTAATGACCGATGCAAAAAAAGAAGACTTACAAAATATTTTGCAGTATCATGTAACCGTTTCAGCTATTAAAGCCGAAAACTTGGTGGATGGTCAAACATTGGGCATGGTAAATGGCGACAATGTTACCGTATCAGTAAAAAATGGTAAAATTGTACTTAATAACAGTGCTACCATTATTGCTTCTGTGCAAGCATCAAACGGCATGGTACATATCATTGACGGCGTACTGCTTCCGCCAACAAAATAATAATCTCTCTCTCACCAATTGGGTTGGGCCGGTTTAAGAAAAGCAGAAAGGCAATTCAGCAATCTTATTCAATTCTTCTTGCATATTTACTCGCAAACAGCAATTGCCGGCCCAACCTAATTTTAAATCATTCATATGAAACAGCAACCGCTTAAAATCGGAAGTCGTATCGTGCTACTCATGAGTGCCCTTGCGCTTTGTTCTGTTTTGTTTTTCCCTATTTGGCGAATTGACTTAGATGCGCCTCAATATCCTGAAGGACTTAACTTATTAATTCATGCCAACGGCATAAAAGGAAATGTTGATATTATTAACGGGCTCAACCACTATATAGGAATGAAAACCTTACATGATAAGGATTTCATCGAATTCACGCTATTACCGTATATTATTGGCGGTTTTGCCTTGTTATTTTTATTTACCTCCATCCTCAACCAAAAGAAAATACTTTATTTCAGTTTCGGTTTATTTGTTGCATTCGGTATTATTGCGATGATTGATTTTTGGAGATGGGAATATAATTACGGTCATAACCTCGACCCCAATGCTGCGATTATTGTTCCTGGAATGGCGTACCAACCACCATTAATCGGCTTTAAACAACTCTTAAATTTTGGGGCTTATTCTATACCCGACGTTGGCGGTTGGCTATTTATTGCAGTAGGTTTAGTGTTACTGCTTGCTGTTATTTTTGAATGGAAAAAGAGTAAAGTAAAACCGGGCATCCTCAACGGCCTTCTTTTAATAGTACTTCCTCTTTTACTAAATAGTTGTACAACGCAACCCGAGCCCATTGTAGCCGGAAAAGACCATTGTCATTTTTGTAAAATGACGATCACCGATACGCGCTTTGGAGCAGAATTAGTTACCCCAAAAGGAAAGTTGTACAAGTTTGACGACCTCCATTGTTTAACTCGTTTTTACAAATCGGGCGAAGTAAAAGCAAATGAAAAAAATCAGCTTTATGTAGCCAATTATGAGCAACCCGCTGAATTTATTGATGCTACAAAAGCCTTCTATTTAAAAGCTGAATCTATCCATAGCCCAATGAACGGCAATGTTGCTGCATTTGCATCTGCCGAAAGGCAAGCGCAGTATAAGCAATCATCTAACGGCACCTTTACCAATTGGGCATCCATTCAACCATGAAATTATTTTTCACCATATTTTTTAGTTTTCTGTTTGTTTACGGCCATACCCGTACTTGGCGGGTTGGTCGTTTTCAAAACTACCGCACCATCACAGCAGCAATACAACAAGCAGCGCAAGGCGATACCGTTATAGTTGAAGCTGGCAATTACAATGAGAAAAATCTAATCATCAACAAGTCTATAATATTAATCGGCATTGGTATGCCATTGTTGGATGGTGAGGGTAAATATGAAATCATTTCAATTAAAGCACCCCGGGTTACTATAAATGGATTTCATTTACGTAATTCAGGTGTTGCTAGTATGACTGATTTTGCCGGTATAAAAATTTATAATGTAGGCCAAGTTAATATTGTCAATAACAAATTAGACGATTGCTTCTTTGGCATCTACTCACAATACGGCAACAACTGTTTAATACAGAACAATACCCTAACTGCTTCAGCCATCGAAGAGCAACAAAGTGGCAATGGCATCCATTGCTGGAAAAGCGACAGCATGCGCATTATTGGCAATACCGTAAGCGGACACCGAGACGGGATCTATTTCGAATTTGTTACGCACTCTATTATTTGGCGAAATCACTCTTTTAAAAATTTGCGGTATGGCTTGCATTTTATGTTTAGCAATGACGACACCTATGCCATTAATCGATTTGAAAATAATGGTGCCGGCGTAGCAGTAATGTACTCGAACCATGTAAAGATGTTTGGTAATTTTTTTAGAGAAAATTGGGGAGATGCCGCCTACGGTTTATTATTAAAAGAAATTTCTGACAGTCATATTCAAGGAAATGTTTTTGAACGCAATACCAGTGGTATTTATTTGGAAGGTGCTAGTAGAATTTTAATGCAACGCAATGCTTTTCGCAATAATGGTTGGGGATTAAAAATTCAGGCCAGTTGTATGGACATTACATTAGAGCATAATAATTTTCTTGGAAACACTTTTGATGTAGGCACCAACGGATCTTTAGTACTTAACCATTTTAATAAAAACTATTGGGATAAATACGAAGGCTATGATTTAAACCGAGACCAAATCGGTGATGTGCCCTACCGACCAGTAAGTTTATACAGTATGATTATTGAAACCAATCCACCAGCCATGATGTTGTTTAGAAGTTTAATAACCACCCTAATGGATAAAACAGAAAAAATAATACCCAGCATTACGCCCGAAAACTTAAAAGACAATGCCCCGCTGATGAAACCTTTATTCTTATGATCATTGCAAATAACATACAAAAAAAATTTGGTAAACTAACTGCATTAGATGACGTTTCTGTTTCTTGTCATCGCGGCGAATGTATTGCCCTTATTGGCCCAAATGGCAGTGGCAAAACCACCTTCATCAAAACCATATTAGGCATGGTAATACCCGACAGTGGCTTTATCAGTTTTAATGGAAAAAATATTTTAAAAGAGTGGCAATACCGCAACCATATCGGATATATGCCCCAAATTGGGCGCTACCCTGATAACATGTCGATTGGTCAAATCATCAAAATGATGAAAGATATACGCCAACCGGCTGGGGCGTTGGATGAAGAACTGATTCAGTCATTTCAATTAGAAGCCTTATATAATAAAAGAATGCGTACCCTTTCGGGGGGAACGCGGCAAAAAGTAAGTGCAAGCTTGGCGTTTTTATTTAATCCCGATGTATTGATTTTAGATGAACCAACAGCAGGCTTAGACCCAGTGGCATCAGAAATTTTACAACAAAAAATCTTACAGCAAAAAGCACAAGGCAAGCTTGTAATGATTACTTCGCATATTTTGAGTGAGTTAGATGAGTTGGTATCTCATGTAATTTATATGCAAGAAGGTAAGCTACAGTTTAACAAAACCATGCTTGAGTTACAAAACGAAACCGGTGAAACCAAATTAGCAAAAGCCATTGCGCAGGTAATGCGAAACAACTAGTCATGAAAAAAATTATCAAATACGTACTAACAGATATTTTACGCAATAGAATTGTGATTGCTTATACAGCGATATTGCTATTGCTATCTTTTAGCGTATTAAGCTTAGAAGACAATAGTGCCAAAGGCTTACTAAGTTTACTCAACATTATTTTAATTATCGTACCCCTAGTTAGCATTGTATTTGCAACCATCTATTTATACAATAGTGCCGAATTTATTGAACTGTTAGTGAGCCAGCCCATTCAACGAAAAAATATTTGGTTGAGTTTATTTTTGGGATTGTCGATTTCAATGATGATGGCCTTCTTTATTGGCGCCGGTATTCCTATTTTAATTCTTGCAAGCAATGCCACAGGCTTCATGCTCCTAGTTACCGGTATTCTTCTAACGATAATATTTACGGCAATCGCCATGCTGGCAACGGTACGTTCAAGAGACAAAGCCAGGGGAATCGGACTAGCAATTTTACTATGGCTATATTTCTCGGTGCTCTTTGACGGGTTAGTTTTATTGTTGCTATTTCAATTGTCCGACTATCCTTTAGAAAAATGGATGGTAGCTGTCAGTGTTCTTAATCCGATAGATTTAGCGAGAATCTTAATCTTACTCAAAATGGACTTGTCTGCCATGATGGGTTATACCGGTGCGGTATTCAAAAACTTTTTCGGCACTTTCTACGGAATTACCACCTCTATTTTGGTATTACTGCTTTGGGCAGCAGTGCCGGCATGGCTATCGGTGAAAAGATTTAAGTCAAAAGATTTATAATGCCCGTTTTTAAAATCCACTATCCAACTTCTAAACAAATGCAACATGAATACAGATATTGAAAGTCGCGCAGAAATTGAAACTTTAGTCATTGCATTTTATGATGCGGTGAAAAAAGACGAACAAATCGGACATTATTTTGCCCATGTTAATTGGAGCAAACACTTGAATATTATGTTTGATTTTTGGGAGAACATTCTATTTTATAGCGGTACTTATTCGGGCAATCCCATGAAGGTACATCAGCAAATACATCAGCTCAAAAACTTGTCGGCCAAAGATTTTGATCATTGGATAAACTTATTTTGCCTAACGGTTGATCAACTTTTTACAGGTGAAAACGCAACTGCCATTAAACGCCGTGCTACTAATATAGCCCGGGTGATGCAACAAAAAATTATGCCACCATCAGGTGGCAATAATACATTTAATAATTAAGCATTTTAAAACTTCATCTTTTTAGCGTCTTCTTTTTCCTTTCTTTCTTCTTGCACTTCCGCTTCCTCCCTGTCACCTTTTCCTGATTGGATTTCACTTAAAGTTTTTACCTTAAACTCTTCCGGAGAAAATAAGGCTACAAACAAAAATTCATTGGCGCGCATTACCGCCGAACGTGTAGTGGTACTACGACCTACCGCATATTTAGAAGTTTTTACTTGCAAGGTTTTAGGTACTTCTTGATGCACATCAAAATCCCAGAACTTATTAATAAATAATCGGTCTTTCCCAAACTTTTTCAGCCCAAAAATTTGATCATTTAAATCATAGTCGCTATCGTAATTACCGGCCGATTTGGGTCCAATTCCGCCAAAATAATTTCCGTTTTTGGCTTTCATCAATTTGGGTAAAATTTTGCGCAAGGTTGAATCAGAATAGCGGCCCATACCTTTAGCCGGCATTACCACCATAGAATCTAGCAATATGATAGATTTTAGTCGTGCATTACCAATATTTAACCCTTCAAAACCGGTAGTTGTTTCAGAACCATATTCAATATCAAAGGCAACATATTCTTTATTGTCTAAATTCAAGATGCCCCCATCCGGACCTACAGTAATTTCTTTCTCTTTTTCTTTGTTTAAAACAAATACATGACGGCCGGGAGTAAGCGATACGTACAAACCGGTATCGGCAATGGCAAATGTGTCTTTATTATCGAAAATGATTTTATGGCGAGTTGTACTATCTTCTACTTCTTTATCAACAAATACACGTACTTTTTTGGAAGAACAAGAAATCATCAACAAACTGCAAGCTAAAATAACCAGTGTGCGTTGTAACATAATATTTTTTATTTGGCACAAGATATACAAATTGATGTTTAATTTACACGCAAGAAACCAAAACTAATTTTATGATGATTGTTTGGGGGCATAACAGCTTTCGTTTAAAAAAAGTAGCTCCGTTTGAAGTAGGTTTATTAGACACCTCGTTCAACAATATGCATTTTGAATTAAGGCAACGTTATGGCCACTTATTTTGGATTCCAATTTTTCCGATAGGACAAAAATGGGTGGTACGCAAAGCGGATAATAAAATGTATGAAATTACACCCGAATTGAGTGCCCACCTAATCATGGCATACCCGCATAAGGTTTCTATTTGGGCATTTACCGGCCCCCTTTTAGTATTAGCCGGAATGTTCCTTTTTTCTATTTCCGAAAAACTAAGCCATCGGCGATATGAAACTCATTTAGAGGAATCTTATGAAACAAACGCAAAGCAATTAGGCGAAAGAGTGAATCAATTGCGCCCGAACGACTATTTGCTGGTTTCGGTGAAAGAACCCGGCAAAATACATTATACGTCCAATAAATACCCATTAAAAGTGTTAAGGGTGAATGGTGAAAATATTGTTTTAGGCAATTTAGCTTGGTCGTTTAGCGGTGCTAAGTCGGTGGATTTTGACAAGGATATTGCGAGAATTGAAATGGATAATGCCGGCGTTGCAGATACATTTACTATCAGCAAACAGCAACTAAAAAAAGCAATATGCGCCAACCGATCTAAAGAAAATGAATTTGCCGGAATTGCAATAAAAGATTTTGTAACAGAAGGCAGTTGTTTATTGCGTGATGTGATGCATATTGAAGGACCACAATTAAGTTCGGTGCATTTAAAAGGCATTGAAAACGACGGCACCTATTTTGAATTGGTAAATATGGGATTCCCTGGCAAAGCCGATTCGGTGGTGAGCGAGTCGCCGGAAGTAGTTTGGCAATTATCGAAGAAAAGAGATTTAGATTTTATGGATACAATTGCCCTGCGTGCTGATGGTGGCGTTGGTGATGCTTTTTTATATTGTACTGACGCGCAGAAAAAACGTTATAAATACCATGTTGAGCGATTAGGCACTGTTTTAAGGGTAACGCAGCTTCAGTAAATTTCGGGTTTTTACCTGATGAAAAACTGATGCCACCCCTATTTAAATCATTCATTAAAACCTATATGCTAATTATATTGCAACGTATATGCATGAAGTTTCGTTGGTTCAAAATTTGATTCAAACCTTAGCAGAAACCTATCCTAATCGGATGGAGCAAATTCGGCGTGTACAGCTATCGGCAGGCTTGTTGAGTAATGTGCAACCAATTCTCATGCAAAACGCTTTTGCGGCCGTATTACAAGAATTGCCGCAGTATGCGCAAATGCAATTAGAAGTAAAAGTGTTGCCCATATTAATTCATTGCGCGCAATGTAACAGCACAACGGAGGTGCAACAATATCGATTTGTGTGTAGTTGCGGCGCGCCCTGCAACCGAATTATTCAAGGCGAAGAATTAATGATTAGTCGGGTAGAATTTGAAACAACTACAAATCCTGCTGCGCAGTAGTACAGCAGTACAAGTGTGCGACGCAACGATGCCGCCACCTGCACAACAGCAGATAACAAAATAAAAAATGAATACTAGTAAACCCAAAAGTAACCGGGCGCCGGTAGGCACCGTTCAATGCGAAAACACTACACTCAATTTGTTGAAGGCAAATGATTTTGTAGCAAAAGCCATACGTGAAAAACTGAAAGATTTGTTGGTGGTAAATATTTGTTCTTCGCCCGGAAGTGGCAAAACAACGTTGATGCAAGAAACCGGCAAACGTTTAGCCGGCAAACTCAATATAGCCGTTTTGGTAGGCGACCCCGAAACCGAGCGAGATGCGATTCGCATGCGCGAAGTGGGTATCAATGCCTTACAAATAGTTACCGGCGGCATGTGTCATATAGAAGCGCAAATGATTTTACAAGCGCTTGATCATATCTCTTTAAACGGTGTGGATGTATTGTTCATTGAAAACGTAGGTAATTTGGTTTGCCCGGCGGCATTTGATTTGGGCGAAGATTACCGCGTAACGGTTTTGGCCGCAACCGAAGGAGATGATAAACCTAAAAAATATCCGCGTATGTTTTTAACCAGCGAATTGATGTTGGTTTCAAAAGCAGATCTATTGCCGTATGTACCTTTTTCGGTAGAGGCGGTAACCAAGGATGCGCGAGAGGTGAACCCGGATATAGAAGTGCTAACCATATCAAGCTTGAAGGGTGATGGATTAGATGCATGGTGCGATTGGCTAACCTCCAAAACAGAAGAGAAAAAACAATCTAAATAAAGCTGTATTATTTCTGCCAACGAAACATATCATTTACAAATAACCGGCTTGGTGCAAGGGGTGGGCTTTCGCCCTTTCGTGTATCAATTAGCGTTAGCCAATCAATTAAATGGCTGGGTACTCAATGGTAATGATGGTGTGCATATAGAAATCAATGCATCGGAGGATATCGCCCAAGGTTTCTTAAAACAGTTATTAGCATCGGCCCCTCCTTTATGTAAAATTCAGCATTACAGTTTGGCAAAGGTAAACGACCAATCTTACCAAGATTTTGCCATTATTGAAAGCACGGCTAATGGCCATGCAGGCATGATGATTACGCCCGATTATGCCCTTTGTGAAAATTGCAGAGCAGAAATGTTGGACCCGAAAAATAGGCGTTATCGTTATCCATTTATCACTTGCACGCATTGCGGTCCGCGTTATTCCATTATACAGCAGTTGCCCTACGATCGGCCGAATACCGGCATGGTTGGTTTTAACCAATGTAAATCTTGTGCAGCCGAATACAACGATCCATTAAATCGACGTCATTATTCTCAAACCAATTCTTGTGCAATATGTGGTATTGAATTATTAGTCTGGGAAGACGGGATTTGGCAAAC
>JBJOQA010000282.1:0-5715 GCA_046050225.1 Bacteroidota bacterium
TTGAAATATAAGCGCAGTAAAACTTATAGCCTATTTCCTTCAATTAGTCGAATGAATTTCGATATTGGATATTTTAAAAAATGGGCAATTAAAATTTCTAGGTTTTTTCGTAAACTTTGTAAACGATTGGAATATAGATTTAGCTGTAAGTGAATTGCGTAGTTTTCAAATCATTATTGCGGTAACTTTATCATGTTAAAGATTCGCTTTAAACACAATCATTGAAGAAATGGTGAAAAAGATTAGAATTATAATTGTGGATGACCATAAACTCATTCGTGACCTGTGGATGCAGATTTTCAGGCTACAAGAGAATATTGATGTGGTGGGTCAGCATGGCGATTTAAGTGAGGCAAAAGAAAACATTAAATTAAAACGTCCCGACATTGTTTTACTCGATATCAATGTAAAAAACGAATCCGGTTTAGATGCTGTGCCCGAAATACGAAAATCGGTGCCGGGTATACGCATTATTGCCGCTACCATGCACAGCCAATTAGCCTTTGCAAAAAAAATGTTTCAATTAGGCGCAAAGGGCTATGTAACCAAAAACTCCTCATACGAAGAAATGCTGCAAGCCATTGATGATGTAATGGCCGGCAAAATTTACGTTTGTAAAGAAATTAAGGATTTGCTTTCAGACCATATGCTTACGCCTGAAACGCCGGCGGAAGAGGGGTTAAAGTTATTATCGCTGCGCGAGATTGAAATCTTAAAACTTATCAAAGACGGGGCTTCCTCTAAGGAGATTGCCAATAAAATTCATTTATCTGCTCGAACAGTTGAAGTTCATCGTTACAATATTCTCAAGAAGCTCAAACTTCACAATACCGCTGCCTTAATTGGTTACATTTCTAATACGGATATCCTTCTACCCGGTTAATTATTTTCTTTTAATTAAATACAATTTTATTGCGGTTAGCCAATAGCTAACTAGGTGATTTAAGTAGTACTACTTATCGGGTATACGTTGTTTTACCATTATTTAAAAATGAAGGGCTGCCAAGCAATAAAAATTATAAGAAACGGAAGTTTGCTAGCGTTAAATAAACGGAGATCGAAAAATGAGACCCGCTTTTAATCCATATCCTACTGAACACTCCCTATGAAAACAGCTATGTCGAACCCTATGAAACGATTCGATAACAGCAAAAAAACTAGATAAAAAACACCCCGGCATTTACCGGGGTGTTTTTTTATTAACCCTTTCCTTAATTCAATTTAACCAATGGCAAGAAGCCCAATTACGTAGTTGTACGTAATTGTATTTAAGTTAAAACACCGAAACTATTCAGAAAACCAACAAGATACTTGGTTGACCAATACGAAGTGAACTACCTTTATACTGTCCATAAGAACAAAACCAATATCCAAATATCCAACAAGAAAGATCGTCCCGTTGTTGATCCAAATCCTATCAAAACCACTGATACTACCTATGAAAAGCTGATTATTCAAAAGTTTGTGCATGAAAATAAAACCCCGAATTTGTTTCGGGGTTTATTGTGTTTAAACATGTTGGCCAAAGCTTCGGCAGTTGGAGGAATGTGCCTTTTTACGCCCGATTGCAGCGAATACCCCGGTGAAGCCTTGTGTTTTGGCATTGTGCCGGCGTAGCAGCGAAAAGCGGGAGATTGAATCAATTGAAGCGGCATTTATCACGTACTTCCATTGCAAATGCCGTTCTGTTTACTTTATTACCGCTTATACAAATGCAACTATGCATTTTCTGCGGGATGTTATACATTTGAAGTATGTATAAGATTATCTGTTCACTGCTAGTTACCGGCTGCATCAGCGGAATGGCATCGGCGCAGGAAAAATGGGACCTCAGGAAATGCGTGGACTACGCCCTGGCCAATAATATTAGTATCAAACAAACCGACATTCAGGTAAAGGTTTCGGAGTTGCAATTACAGCAAAGTAAACAAGGCCGTTACCCGAGCTTAAATTTTAGTGCGGGGCCGGGTTATAGCAATGGCCGTAACCAAGATCCAACTACTTTTAGCTTGATTACGCAAGGTTTTGTTTCGGCAAATATGCAACTGCAATCGAGTGCTCAAATTTTTAATTGGTACAGCAGGCAAAATACCATTTTGGCCAATGAGTGGACTTTGCAAGCGAGTAAAGCCAGTACAGAAAAATTAAAAAATGACATTGCCTTACTGGTAGCCAATGCTTACCTGCAAGTTTTGTTAACGAAGGAGCAAGAAAAAATTGCCAATGTTCAATTGCAGCAATCGAAAGCGCAATTAACCAATACCCGTAAATTGGTAGATGCCGGTGCTTTACCGGAGTTAAATGCAGCAGAATTAGAAGCGCAGGTTGCGCGAGATAGCAGCAATTTTATTTCGGCTAAAGGCGCAGTAGAACAATCGATACTTTCATTAAAGTCGAGTATGAATTTAGATGCAGCAACTGCATTAGAATTAGAAATACCGCCGGTTGAAAAAATTCCGGTTGAAAAAATTGGCGATTTACAACCCGATGCGGTTTATGCGTTGGCGGTGGTTAATTTACCACAGCAACGAGTAAACGATTTTAATTTAAAAGCGGCACAAAAAAATACGCAAGCAGCCAAGGCCGGCATGTACCCAACCATTAGCTTTTTTGCCAATTTAAGTTCGGCGTATAATAGTAAGGCTACCGAAATTGCATCTTCACAACAAGTAACGCCTTCTATTGGAAAAGTAAATGTTGGCGGAGTAGATTATCAAGTTTTTCCAAATCAACCCTATACCACCTATAATTTTAAAAATGCACAGTTTTTTTCGCAAGTAAATACCAATTTTAGGCAGGCGGTTGGGCTAAGTATTAGTGTTCCGATTTTTAACGGCGGCTCTTTACGCACAGCTTACGAACGAAGCAAGTTGTCGATTAAAAATGCCGAGTTGCAGCAGCAAGCCGACAATTTAAAAATCAAACAAGATATTTATCAGGCCTACAATTTGGCGATGGTTGCATTAGAAAAATTTAATGCCAGTAAAAAATCGGTACAAACTGCAGAGCGTAGTTACGAATTTGCCAGCAAGCGTTTTGAAGTAGGTATGTTGGGTACCTTTGAATTGTTAACCAGCCAGAATAATTTATTTAAGGCTAAACTTGAATATGTATACAATCAGTTTGATTATGTTTTCAAGATGAAGGTTCTTGAATTTTACAAAGGACAAGGTTTGAAACTTTAATTGCATCAATTACAGAAATAAAAATTAGATAGTTTATGAGTAAGACAGTAAAATGGTTGTTGATTGGTGTTGTGGCCGTTTGTGTTGCCTTGGGGGTAATGAAGGCATTGGGTGTATTTGGAAAAGATGAGGGCACCAAGGTTACCGCCGAAAAAGTACAAAAGCGTACTATTACCGAAATTGTAAATGCTAGTGGCAAAATTTACCCTGAAGTGGAAGTAAAAGTTAGTCCGGATATCAGTGGTGAAATTACCGAACTAACCGTGCAAGAAGGCGATTCGGTTAAAAAGGGCATGGTATTGGCGCGCATCTATGCCGATTTATATAAACTACAGGCCGAGCAGGCTGCCAGTGGCGTAGCACAAAGCCAGGCGCAAGTAAATAATTCAAAAGAAGCGTTAGAGGCTTTAAATGCGCAATTAGAGCAAGCGCAAAAAACCTATAACATGCAAAAACGCTTGTTTGATGACAAGGTAATTAGCAAAAACGAATTCAATATTGCCGAGGCCAACTTTAAGGCAGCGAAAGCTAACTTTAATGCTGCGCAACAAGGTATCAAAGGCGGACAAGCATCTGTAGCCAGTGCACAAGCGAATTTAGCACGTGCTAATAAAGATTTGGGACGCACCGTAGTGGTTGCGCCTATGGATGGCGTAGTAAGTTTGTTAAGTGTTAAAAAAGGGGAGAAAGTAGCCGGTAATAGCTTTACATTAGGAACTGAAATTTTGCGCATTGCTGACATGAATAAAATTGAGGTGCGCGTAGATGTGGGCGAAAGCGATATTCCGAAAGTTACTGTGGGCGACAGTGCAATTGTTACTGTTGATGCATTCAGCGATCGTAAATTTAAAGGCATTGTAACGCAAATTTCTTCCAGCAATAATGGGGCAGCAACAGCAAGTTCGGCACTAGCCAATACTAGCACGGATGTTACCAATTATAAAGTTTATGTAAGACTATTACCGGAAAGCTACAATGATTTAATTGGCAAAGGCAGTTTCCCGTTTAAACCCGGTATGAGTGCCAGTGCCGATATTCAAACGCAAACACATATTAATGTTTGGAGCGTACCTATTAATGCCGTAACTACACGTGATAAAAACGACAGTACCGGCACAGCCGTAACAAAGGTTAAAGATGCTAGCAATACCAGTACCGATACTGAAGTTAATGTTGACGATTTAGATATTGTTGTATTTGTAGTTCAAGCTGATAACACCTTGAAGAAAGTAAAAGTAAAAACAGCTATTCAAGATTTATACAATATTGAAATTACCGAAGGTTTAAAAGGTGATGAATTAGTTGTGAGTGGCCCTTATGAAGAAGTGAGTAAAAAACTGAAAGAAAAAGATCGCGTAAAAGTGGTAGAAAAGAAAGACTTATTTGAAAAAAAGTAGCATATTTAATTACATAAAAAAATAGGCTGTGCGATGAGGTACAGCCTATTTTTTTTAGTGCCTTTTTTCACATTACTACAACCTCAAATAAACAAAGCCAGTCAATTTTATTTACCTTTATTGTTTATCAAATATTTACAAATTGAATTATTTTATATTCCTACAACCTTGTAGTACTAGCTCTACAAATTGATACTGCGGAATTCTATTTTATAATTACATTTTATTTCGTTTCTTCGTTTTGTCCCGTTTTAATTTCTGCTTTACGAAAAACCAGTTAGTTTAAAATACTTTTCCCGCCGAAGGTTAAGAAAGTTTAAATTTCTGTACTGAACGTTTTTGATGACACCTTATTTGGCAGTATATGTTCGAGAGAATGTATGCTGCTTTTATTTTTAAGGAAAGATGACCGTGTTTTAAAGCAACTGCCGGTTAAGCTGCTTCCATTGTTTTAGCTATTAGAATTGCAACTTATGATGGCATAATGAATGATGCTATAAAGTACCAATTGATGGTAAGTACCAAACTTATTTACAAGTGATTTTTTGTAAGTGATTAGGCGGTGTAAGCGGTTTAGTAGCAGGATGCATGAAAGGCTTCATAAGGTTGAATAAATAGTATTTATTGTATAATAAAAAAGCCGCTTCATATGGAAGCGGCTTTTGAAATAATATAATCTAGTTACCTTCTTTCTCTACCAAACACATAGCCAATTTTAAAATTGAAGGTAAAATAAGAATCTTTATCGGTAGGATCGCCTCTGATACCGCCGGAAGTTTTTCTAAACATACCGGTGGAGCCGCCCGGATTATGACGGTTATTCATATGCAAATCCAACGCATCTCTTAATTGATTACCGGAGAAGCCTCCTTCAGTTACAAACAAAGTAGGATCGATATAACGGGTACTTACATCATCTAAGTAATCGGTATTGGTAATACGGTGAATGATTTCGGCACGTAAATTAAAAGAACCGCCTAACTCATATCTAAAACCAAGTCCAATTGGAAAACTAATTTGTGAAAGTTTGTAAGGGCTTCTATCCGGATAGCTTTTAAATCCTTGTCCTTCTGTGCTTAATGGTTGTAAATCTACCCAATTACCATCTCTATTTTGAGCCTGTGGATTAAAAG
>JBJOQA010000283.1:0-2949 GCA_046050225.1 Bacteroidota bacterium
TACACAAAAAACAGCCATTTCTTTCATTAGTATTGACTTTCTATCTTAAACAATAAGGTTATAGGCATAAAAAAAGGATTGCAGAACCACCCGCAATCCTAAAAAAAAACACCAAACCTTCTTTAATTTTTTTTGCTATTTAGCGAATACTGTTATCACTTTTGTTGTTTGATCAGGTTGTAACACTTCTAATTGATACATTCCTGTGGTTAATTTTGATGACAACGTAAGTTGTTGTTGACTGATAGATGCAAGCTGCATCCAAGATCCTTTCGCTATCATTTTTCCATCTGCTTGCAATAAACGATATTGATATAATCCGGTTTGCATATCCTGTAATTGTAAATGAATCACCTCATTTTCAATAGGATTTGGATAAACCAACATACCAGATTTGTCTTTACCCATCTGTACGCGAGCGATGGCACTGCGTGTAAACCGACCGTCTAAGTCAACACTTCTAACTCGATAATAAACTGTTGTACCGGTTGCAGATGCATCTATTGCTTCATATTGTGATTGACCACTGGCAGTTACCGTTACAAAGTCGGTAAAGTGAATACCATCATTTGATTTTTCAACTACATAATTTTTCAATTGCTGCTCTTGCGCTACATCCCAAAGCACTCTAACCGTTTTTGAAGCTTTCTTTTCTGCCTGAATTTTGGTAAACTTCACCGGCAAAACAGACATGCCTCTGAACACAATCTTAAATCTATCTGCAGCAGCAGACAATACATCGGTGTTTATTACAAAATCGTATTCTGTAACACCATCTAACGAAACAGGAGTGCGCGATCCTGTATATTTATCCAATAAGAATGCATTTAATCCGATAGTAAAATCAGTGGCCGTAAAACGCAAGCGATAAGCAATCGGATTAAACTTACTCATGGTAAAATATATCGTATCATTTGCAACAATTGGCTCACGCTTTTCAATCGCCAATTTGGTAGTATCACGCAATAAACTCAAACTTTCTTTGGTATTAAACGTAATCATCTTACCTGCATCAGCCTGATTCACTGCATTACTATAGCCATCGCCAAATAAATTCAATACCCCATCAGTAAGCGTGTAGTTACCACCGTTAGCTGCATAAATATCTGTTCTTAAAATGGATACAGGATTTCCTGTAGTTGCTCCCGGACGTGCAGCATTACCATTTGCAATACCAATTAAACTGCTGGTCATTGATAACTTATCTGATTCATGAAAGGTCATGTTTCCGGAAGCAGGCGCATCAATCACAAAAGCTTGTCCTGATTCAATAGTACCATTTGTAACATACTCACTAGCACTAGAAGTATATACATATCCGCTACCTACACCTGTAAATGCTACCCATTTGCCCGGTTGAGAATAAGAAGTAAACATCTTCGGATCCCACATATAATAATTACAGTTTGAACCTGCAGTACCGGCTACATCTACATTCATCAAACTAATGGCTGCCGGATATGGATTTCCAACCACTTGCAAGCCAGTTGTTACCGACTTACTTACGTCTCCAATATTCACTCTTCCCTTTGGTTCTAAAGTTGTGTTTTGAGATGGGGCATATTGATTTCCAATAACAAAACCTCTATCTCCTCGAACAAATAACATCCATCCTTCTTTATCTGTTACCAAAGTGTTTTTAGTAGAAGACGGCGTTAACCATGATCCAATGCCTAAACCGGTGTATAAAATTGAACCAGAATTTGTACCATGATCAAAACCTAACGTTGAACTATACACGCCACCGGCACCGGTAATATGCGTACCATATCCCGGATAAGGATTATAGGCTCCGCCATTAGCATTTGGCAAAGCACGATTTGGATTTACTACTCCACTTTGATATGCCGCATTAATAGACGGTGCATCAGTTGCTTGAAGCGGTGCAGTTAATAATCTCCACGAGCGAACCGCTGTTGGATTTTGAATAAAACGTTGCACCACGAAACGACCCGTTCCTGAATAACGAATTCCGGTATTGGCAATGGAGGTAATTGGTGCGATATCTGCGGTTGCTGTATTGTTTGAAACTAAGGTAACATCTGCATTACGTAAACTAAACACACCACGATCCAAATCAAGTTGACGCACAATTGTAATATTCGATAATAATACTACCGAATCGGTTGCTGCAGCCTTATTAATACGTAATTGTGCAAAATTTTCACCACCAAAACCACCTTGATTATCTTTTAATACAGAGGCCGGAGCACTAATGGTAGACTGAGAAGTTCCACGACCGCTAAAATTATCTGCCCCTGTAATAGTAACAATTCGATTGTTATGAGTAAACACACCTCCACTATTGCGGGTCCAATTTCCGCCAAAACTCAAATCACCTCCTGCACTTTCACCTAAAACTAATGTTCCGTTAATGGTAACATTACGACCAACATTTAAATTTGCATTTCCCCCACTGAAGTTTTGACTTAATTGCGAACCCGCTTCAATAGATAAGTCGTTACAAACATAACCGTTGCCAGGAATTGGATAATTAATAACGGTATTATTTCTAACAATTACATTAGCCGGATATCCCGGACCTGAACTGGTAGCTGCCCACTCTAAACCTCTTGTATAAGTTCCATTTGCACTATAAATTAAAGAGGAAGTAGGGCATGTATAGGATGGAGAGTTTCCGGCAACGGCACTTCCATTGTTTAAAGTGAATAAACTATCGATGGTAATACCGGTGCTTAAAGTGGTAGTGCCATTAGCTTCCACATTTTTAAAGGTAGTGGTACCCGTTACGGTTACCGAACCCAAAAATCTTACTGTACCTGTGCTAGCTGAAGCATTAAAAGTTCCATTATTGGTGAACGTTCCACCTGCAGCAATATTAAAATTAGTTGAACCGGTCATTACTAAATTAGAGCTGCTGCCAATTGTAATTGTCGCTGCATTGGCATCCGATCCGGAAATAGTAACGGTTGTAAAGTCCGGGATTAC
>JBJOQA010000284.1:0-11640 GCA_046050225.1 Bacteroidota bacterium
TTTAGATGAAAAAATTGATGAACAAAAAATTTCGGCAAATTACCAAGATGGAATTTTAACCATTCAACTTCCCAAAAAAACGGAAGCACAGAAATCTGTTCAACAAATTCCAATTCAATAGTCACCCCTACTTAAACTGTTTATCCCTCCATTTCGGAGGGATTTTTTTATCGTTTAGGGTTAATTAAAATAGTTCATCGTTTATTCTACACATTTGTGAATAACAATGTTTGTTTGTTACTATCATAACTGTTTAAATTTGAGAAGCTTGTTTTAGCATTAAAACAACACCCTATTCATCCTAAAAACAAAAGCAATTGACCGAAACCATCATTAATCTTGAAACCGTTAACCCCATTGAATTTTTCGGCGTAAATAACGGCAAACTCGACATCTTAAAAAAGAAATTCCCGCTTCTGAAAATTTTAAGTCGAGGCACTCAATTGAAACTCAGTGGTGCACCAGAGCAAATTGTAGATGCAAAAGAAAAAATAAGTTTAATTATACAATACATTGAACGAAATGGCCACATGAGCGAAAATTATTTTGAACAAATATTAGGAGGCGATGATCAACAGGTAGTTGACAATTTTGTTGATAGAAATCCAAATGATGTATTGGTCTTTGGTCCAAATGGCAAAACCGTTCGTGCGCGTACTGCCAATCAAAAACGAATGGTTTCTGCCATCGACAAAAATGATATCGTTTTTGCAATTGGTCCGGCCGGAACAGGAAAAACCTATACTGCTGTTGCTTTAGCTGTAAGGGCATTAAAAAATAAAACGGTAAAGAAAATCATTTTAACACGCCCTGCTGTAGAAGCAGGCGAAAACCTTGGCTTCCTACCGGGTGACTTAAAAGAAAAAATCGATCCTTATTTACGTCCGCTTTATGATGCATTGGATGACATGATTCCTGCTGATAAACTAGGGTATTATATGACCACTCGTACAATTGAAATTGCGCCATTAGCTTATATGCGCGGCAGAACATTAGATAACGCATTCATTATACTTGATGAAGCACAAAATACCAATGACGGCCAATTAAAGATGTTTCTAACACGTATTGGTGCAAATGCCAAAGCAATCATTACCGGTGACCCAACTCAAATCGACTTACCCAAAAACATGAAAAGTGGTATGGATAAAGCGGTGCGTATATTAAAAAATATAGACGGCATCGCGCATATCGAATTAGATGAGGAAGATGTAGTAAGGCATAAATTGGTAAAAGCTATTATACGCGCTTACGATAAAGAAAAAGTGAGAGAAGAAGAAGGAAGATAATAATGAAAAAGCAACAATATTGAATTGTTGCTTTTTTCATTCTAGACGATACAACTTGGGCTTTCACATCCAAAAAGCCATTTAAATTGGATTTCAATAGCAAAAAATTGGTTAATTGATATAGTTATTCCCCAATATTAGACCAATCCCACTTTTTTTATTTGTCGCACCGTTAAAAGCTAACTAATTTTATACCCGCACGGCAAATCACTTCTAAATTGTTCTAAGCCAATTAAATAAGATAAGATTGCTGCTAGCGCCCCTAAATCAAAAACTATATAACAAATGAAAGTAAAATCTATTTATATTATCGGCTTGTTGCTCTTATTAGTTTCTTGCAGTAACAGTAAAAAAGAAGCACTTTCAGATATGGATGTAGCGAGAGAATTCATTAAGGATTGTAATGAAAATAATTTTGCAGCAGCCAAGCAATTTTTACTACCCGACGCTGCTAATCAAGATTTTTTGCAAGTTGCCGAAAAAAGTTTTAGCAGTAAAAACGAACAAGATCTTGCCGCCTATAAAAATGCAGATTTAATTATTCATGAATTTCAGCAGTTAGGCGATACCGTTTCTATTCTCACCTACTCTAATTCACATAAAAAAGACATACGTCAAAAATTAAAATTGGTTAAAGTGAATGAACAATGGTTAGTGGATTTAAAATATACTTTTTAATTATTCGTTAATCATAACACTATGTGGAGAAACTTTCTATTTGTTGCATCAGGAGGTGCTTTGGGGAGTATGTTACGCTATGCAACCGGTTTAGTTATAAACAATAAAACGTTTCCATTAGCAACCTTGATGGTTAATATTATCGGAAGTTTTATTATCGGTGTAGTATTAGCTATGTCGGAAAAAAGTGCCGCATTTGAAAGTCAGTGGAAAGTTCTTTTGGCATCGGGTATTTGTGGAGGTTTTACCACCTTCTCTAGTTTTTCGGCCGAAAACATGCAATTAATACAACAACAAAAAATTGCGTTGTTTGCGGTTTATGCCGGTATTAGTATCGTATTGGGAATTCTAGCCGCATGGCTTGGTTATAAATTAATATCCAATTAAAAAATCTGCTTATGTACATTAAACATCCTTGGCATGGCGCTCATTATGGCGATCAAGCCCCTGAAGTTGTAAATGCTTTAATTGAAATCTCACAAGGTTCAAGAGCAAAGTATGAAATTGATAAAGAAACGGGTTTATTGAAACTCGACCGGGTTATCTACTCCTCATTCCATTATCCGGTAAACTACGGCTGTATCCCGCAAACATTGGGAGAAGATAGTGATCCACTGGATATTTTGGTAATTTGTAGTGAAAGTATTCAACCGCATTGTTTGGTGAAAGCTACCGTAATTGGCAATATGCAAATGATTGACCACGGGGAAAAAGATGATAAAATAATTGCAGTAGCAACTAACGATCCCACTGTAAATCACTTTAAAGACGTTCATGATTTACCCAAACACTTTATCGCAGTTTTGAAAAACTTCTTTGAACAGTATAAAGTTTTGGAAGACAAAGTGGTAGAAATTGATGAATTTCAACCTAAGGAAGATGCCTATAAAATTATAAACAGGGCAATTAATTATTATGCATCTCGGTATGAAAAATTTGACTAATTCAAATACACCCAAAATGGACACACAAACAATACTCATTCTTATTGTTATTGGCTTAGCTGCCGGAATGTTAGGAGGTTTGGTGGGCGTTGGCGGTGGAATCATTATTGTTCCCGCATTGGTATATATCCTGGGCTATTCTCAAAAATTAGCCCAGGGTACATCCTTGGGAATGTTATTGTTACCTGTAGGAATCTTAGGCGCCATGCAATTTCACAAGCATGGATTTATCGACTTTAAAGCAGTATTAATCATTGGAGCCGGATTTGTAGCAGGATCATTTTTTGGAAGTAAAATTGCCTTATCACTACCTCAAGAAACGGTGAAAAAAATATTTGCCGTTATTATGTTGTTGATCGCAATAAAGATGTTATTTATTGACAAACCAACAGCAGAAAAAGAATCGCAATCTTCTGCGATTACAAATGACAAAACGCTATTTCCTTAATACATTTTTTCATTTATAACCCAATTTGCTATTTTTTCATTCCAAATTTTTTGTTGGGATAATTCAATCCCATTACTTGTTTCCTTATCGTAAGTTTGTTGCATCTTGGCTAACGCATCAACATATTCTTTGTGGGTATCCAATAACAAACGTTTATAATTTTCTGGCTTAAATTGCAATAATCGCAATCGTTTAATAAAACGCAAACAATATAAATAAGTTAAATCAAAGTGCTTTTGTTCATGATTTAATACAACCGGATTTTGACCTTCCGGCTTCATCCAGGATTTTTGCGTATCAAAATTGCAATAAACGTTAATTTGTAAGTTACTCACTCCATTTAAACTATAAAACTTAGCCTTAAAAGCAAAACCCGACATCGTAATGGCAATAGCTGAATTGCTATTATCAGGCTCCATTTTAAAGTCGCGAATCGCTAATTTTTCACCGGATTGATAAAAAATCCAGTTTCTACTTTCAGTATCCACTAAATCTGTTACATAATCTACATGGGTTGTAAAATTTTGGCCAAAACCTGTAAATCCCCAGCAAATTAAAAAGCTAATTAGTCTAATCCTTCTCATTATGCCAAATTTATGTTTTATTTCAACTTATTTAAATAAGCCCTAAACAGGAGTTCTTTTTAAATTGTCGAAATGAAACTACATAAAATTAATATCAAATTTTTGAGCTTATTATTAAAATGGATGTAGTTGAAGCCCCCGAATAGCTGTAAGATATAATATGAATTTCAAAAAAAATATGCCTATAAAGCACTATAAATCAGCTAATCGTAAAAAAATAATACGTACTTGCATACTTATTGCATAAAAAAAGCGTTTAGTTGTTGAGTAATTCCCCAAAGTTTGAATTATTGTGAGGTCTTTGGGTTTCATTTGCTCAAAACAAAAGCTAGGTTAATTATGCAAATAATGAACCGAATTATCCAACACCAAATCCAAGACGACCATGAAAAAGTATTTTTTAACCCTGGTTACCTTGCTGTTTTTAGCAACAGGTGTTAAAAGTCAATGCCCGCCAAACGCGTTTGCATTTACCAGCACCTACCCGCAATGCCCGGACGGCTGTGGTGTACTGTTGAAAGACTGGCCAGAGGGAGTAGTTGTGAATATTTATGGTGGAACCCCTTTAGTTATTATAACTTCTGTTTTAATTCCGGGTACCTACGGTGGACCGGGTACCGGCAATGCCTTCTCCTGCGTTCCTTGTAATGTTCCATTAGTATTTGCATCAACCAATCCTAATGCCAGTAGTGGATGTGTAATTATATATTTAGGAACAGTTGCTATTGACATCACCAGTTTTTCTGTGACAAATACCGGAAATCAACCTCAATTAAAGTGGACAGCCGCCAATGACTCTCGGGGAGATGTTTATACCGTGCAAAAAAGCACATTAAATGGACAATTTGTAGATATAGCTGCATTACCAGCAATAGGAGGAACAAATAAAACCTATAATTATACAGATGCAACCTTAAACGCCGGTAATGTTCAATATCGTTTAAAAATGACCGATATTGCCGGTACTGTTACTTACTCTCAAACAGTTACTGTTAAAGCAAAAACCTCATTTGGTATAAGTATTTATCCAAATCCAACGCAACAAGGTTTTCATGTAGCGGTTCCAACTGCCTTATTACCTGCATCCATTCAATTGATTAATGCACAAGGGCAAATTGTTGCAAAACAAAACACTACGGTTGCTAATAATGAATTCACGCAAAGTTTACCTGCAGGAATATATGCTGTTCGCGTTACCGGTAGCAATAACGAAATCATCACGCAAACACTGATTAAAAAATAGTATTTACCTCTCAAACCTTTCCGTTTAAACGGACCAACGCCTCTCCCATAATGGAGAGGTTTTGTTTTATAGGAATTACTAAAAGATTCTTATAAAGACGAGTGAATTAAACCTATCCTACTATTTGCTCCAAACAAATTATGGTTGATCAAACTTAGTTGATTGTAGGGGCAAAAAAATAGCCGAACACAAGGTTCGGCCATTTTCAGCTTTATGATTACGACTGTAATTAAGCGATTTCAACTTCAGCACCAGCTTCAGTTAATTTAGCTTTGATGTCTTCAGCAGTTGCTTTATCAACACCTTCTTTAACTGGTTTTGGAGCGCCATCAACTAAGTCTTTAGATTCTTTCAAACCTAAGCCAGTCAATTCTTTAACGATTTTAACTACGCCTAATTTGTTAGCACCACCGCTTTTCAAAATTACATTGAATGAAGTTTTTTCTTCAGCAGCAGGAGCAGCAGCATCAGCGCTAACTACAACAGCAGCAGCAGCTGGTTCGATGCCATATTCAGATTTCATGAAATCTGCTAATTCTTGTACTTCTTTAACGGTTAAGTTTACTAAACTTTCAGCTAAGGCTTTAATATCTGCCATAATGTTTGAATTTTTTCCGACTTCATTTCTTTTAAAAAGATCCGCCGGAAGGTTTAAAAAAATTGTTTTATCTATTTCAAAGTTACTGCCAGGCAATAACCAAAAAATCAAATGTTGGATTTCTCCGAATAAAATTAAGCTTCAGCAGGCGCATCAGCAGCCGGTGCTTCAGGAGCAGCAGGCGCTTCTGCAACCGGAGCTGCAACTTCTTCAACAGCAGGAGTAGCTTCCACAACAGCAGGAGCTTCTTCTTGTTTACCGGTGGCATTGGCTTTATTTTCCAAAGCACCCAAAACGCGTTGAATTGGTGAATTAAGCAATCCAATGATTTCACCGATAAGTTCGTGTTTGGTTTTGATTTTTGTTAACGCAACCAATTGGTTATCGCCTACAAAAACATCTCCATTGATGAAAGCCGCTTTTAAAGCAGGTTTTTCACCTTTATTCGCTTTACGGAAACCTGCCAAAATTAAGGCCGGTTCTTTTGGATTTTCGCTGAACATTAAAGCAGTTACTTGATTCAAAGAATCGTAAACACCTGCATATTTTTCAGCATCTAAGCTTTCTAAAGCTTTGCGGATCAAGGTATTTTTTGCAACCTTCATTTCCACTTGCTTATCAAAGCAATGTCTGCGCAAGTTGCTAACTTGAGCAACAGTCAAACTTTCAGTATCAGTAATGTAGAAGTTGTTGTATTGGCTGAACTTGCCCTTCAGCACTTCAATCACTTCATTTTTTTCTTGTTTAGTCATAACAAATATTTTTTGTCAGCTTCACCTCGCTTAACGCGCCGTGGGCTTAGTTTTGAACAGATTTGGTGTCGATCATAATACCAGGGCTCATTGAACTGGCCATGCTAACGCCTCTAAGGTAAGTACCTTTAGCAGTAGCTGGTTTTAATTTAATCAATGCATTGATTAATTCCTGGCTGTTTTCAGCAATCTTTTCAGCGCTGAAGCTTACGCGGCCGATAGAAGCATGTACAATACCTACTTTATCAACTTTAAACGCGATTTTACCGCCTTTAACTTCTGTAACTGCAGCAGCTACATCGTTAGTAACCGTACCGGTTTTAGGGTTTGGCATTAAGTTACGTGGACCTAATATTTTACCCAATTTACCAATTTTAGGCATTACGGCCGGAGTGGCAATAATTACGTCGATATCTGTCCAACCACCTTCTACTTTGGTAATGAATTCATCTAAACCTACGTAGTCAGCGCCGGCGCCTTTTGCAGCCTCTTCTTTATCTGGCGTACAAAGTACCAATACACGTTTAGTTTTACCGGTACCATGTGGTAATGAAACGGTTCCACGAATCGCTTGATCCGCTTTTTTAGGGTCAACCCCTAATTTAATATGAATATCAACAGAACTATCAAATTTAGTACAGTTAATCTCTTTCACTAAGGTTGAAGCTTCTTTCAAAGAATAGGCTTTGTTACCATCCACCTTAGCGTTCGCTACTTTTCTTTTTTTAGTAATCATTTTCTGAAAAAATTTAAGGTGTTAGTAATTAATTTTCCCATGGAGCGGTTCCTTCAACAGTTAAACCCATACTGCGTGCAGTACCGGCTACCATTGTCATTGCGCTCTTCAGTGTGAAAGCATTCAAATCCGCCATTTTATCTTTAGCGATTTCTTCTACCTGAGCCCAGGTTACTTTACCCACCTTTACACGGTTTGGTTCTTTACTACCGCCTTTGATTTTAGACGCTTCCATCAACTGAACAGCAGCCGGAGGAGTCTTAATTACAAATTCGAAAGATTTGTCAGCGAAAACTGTGATTAATACAGGAAGTACTTTTCCTTGTTTGTCTTGAGTTCTAGCATTGAACTGCTTACAGAACTCCATGATGTTGATACCTTTACTACCCAAGGCTGGACCAATGGGTGGTGCCGGATTGGCTTGACCTCCTTTACACTGGAGTTTCACATAGCCGGTGATTTCTTTTGCCATGTTGTTATTTTTTTTGGTGATAGCGTTTCAGTAATTGTAACCGAAACTCCCAATCTACTATCCTACATTCTGGCGAAAATAGGATGAGAAAGAACTATTTGGGGGTGCAAAAGTAGAACAATTTTATTAAAAAACAAACCTTATGCCCATATTTTCTACATTTTAAGGCATTTTTGGGGCTGTCAACCGCACTGCTAAGCTCAACTTTTGCTCCGGCCATTCGTTATAGCCCTCCTGCGTCGGGGCTGTCACTGCTGTCCGGCAGCTTCCCGGCAATCGTACATCCAGCATCGATTCGTTTAACAAAATCATTGAAACCTCCGATAGTATTACACAAATCGAATAATCAGCTATCAGTAAACGAAATTATGACCAATGGTTCGAAATATGAACAGTTTATTAGTATTTTGAGCCCTTAATTTCTCAACCAAAGCTCAATATGACGTACAAACTTTTACAAAAAGGTTGTTTTGCTGCTGCACTATTCCTTACCGGTAATTTCGCACAAGCACAAACAACCATCACCCGCTTTATCGACACCGCTAACATGGAATTAAATGTACATCCCGGTGACGATTTTTATACCTATGCCAGCGGTAAATGGGTAAAAAATAATCCCGTTCCGGCCAAAGAAACACGCTGGGGCTCTTTTAATCAACTACGCGACTTTAATATCAATGCCGTTAAGCAAGTTTTAGAAAAGGCCATTGCCAATAAAAATGCAGCGCCGGGTTCAATTGAAAAAAGAGTGGCCGATTTTTACTTAGCTGGTATGGATAGCGTAACCATTGAAAAAAGAGGATCTGAGCCCATTTTACCACATTTAGCACGTATCGATCAAATAGTAAATAGAGATCAAGTAATTTCAGCCATCAATTTTCAACGCGTAAATGGCTACGGAGCAGCGTTATTTGGTTTCTTTGTAGGACAGGATCGTAAGAATGTTGAACACATTATTCCGCAATTGAGCCAAGGTGGCACCTCCCTACCCGACCGCGATTATTATTTAAAGGCCGAAGGAAGAAACAAAGGCATTCAGGAAGCCTATAAAAAATACATTACCACTTTATTTACTTTAGTAGGCACGCCGGCAAATGATGCAGCTCAAATTGCTGAAACAATTTTTAGTTTAGAAAAAAAATTGGCAGAAGCTCAAATGAGTCGTGTTGAAATGCGTGACCCTTATAAAACTTATAACAAATTTGCTGTGGCCGACTTCAGCAAATCAACCCCGGGCTTAAATTGGTCAACCATTTTATTAGAGCTTAAAGTAAAGGGAGAAGATAGCATTTTGGTAAATAACCCAGCATTCTTTCGCACAGTAGATAGTCTACTTTCTGCCATTTCAATAAATGAATGGAAAACCTATTTGAAATGGAACGTACTAAAATCAGCTGCACCCTATTTAAGCAAAGCATTTGTGGATGCAAACTTTTTATACAACCAGGTGCTAAGTGGTCAAAAAGTTCAAACTCCACGTTGGCAAAGAATATCCTCCCAAACAGATAATTCAATTGGCGATTTATTAGGTCAATTATATGTAAAAGAATACTTCAAGCCCGAAGCAAAAGCCCGAATGATAGAATTGGTTGCTAACCTTCGAAAAGCATTCGCAGTAAGGATCCAAAATCTAGATTGGATGAGCGAGGCCACCAAAGAAAAAGCCTTGGCTAAATTGGCAGCATTTCGTCCAAAAATTGGCTATCCCGACAAATGGAAAAATTATGAAGGTTTAGAAATAAGTAGCGACAAATATTACGAAAACATGGTAAACGTGGGTGTTTTCAATTATAATTTTATGATTAGCCAATTGGGCAAACCGGTTGATCGTGACCGTTGGGGCATGACACCTCCAACAGTAAACGCCTATTACAATGCAACCTTAAATGAAATCGTATTCCCGGCAGGAATATTACAATTTCCTTTCTTTGATCCCACTGCCGATGATGCTGTTAACTATGGCGGTATCGGCGCGGTAATCGGTCACGAAATGTCGCATGGCTTTGATGATAATGGCAGTAAATATGATGCAGATGGTACTTTACGTAATTGGTGGACGGAAGAAGATCGTACCAAATTCGAAGAGAAGACCAAAGCATTGGGCAAACAGTTTGACGGCTACACCGTATTAGACACTTTGCATGTAAATAGCAAACTTACCATGGGCGAAAACATTGGCGATTTAGGCGGATTAAATGTGGCTTATGAAGCATTTAAGATGACTCAACAAGGGAAATCTAAAAAGAAAATCGATGGCTTTACCCCCGACCAACGCTTCTTCTTGGCTTGGGCACAGGTTTGGCACAGCAATAGTTTACCGCAAACAACTGCTCAGATGATTTTAACTGATTCGCATTCTCCGGAACAATATCGTACAATTGGTGCACCGGTAAATATGGATGCTTGGTATAAAGCATTTGATGTTAAACCGGAACATAAGTTGTATAAAAAACCGGAAGACAGAATTGTTATTTGGTAATAAAAACTAAATAAAAAATGCCGTTCAAAATTGAACGGCATTTTTTATGGATAATATTCAAATTTTCTAATAATCCACCGTCTATTTCCTGCGGGATCTTCAGCGCTATATTTCAAACTTTTGATAGGATTGCCTTTTGCATCCCAAGCTTGATCAATATTCAAAGAGGTAAAACCTATTGACTGAATTTCTTTATCTGAAACAACTATGCGTTTTAATCCTCCTTTTGCCGAAAAATTATAAAATATATTACTCATCGATACCGGTGCTAAGCTATCTTCAGATCCAAAATAAAGTTCTTCTTGTTTTTCAATCTGACCATTAGACTTTAGCCAAGTAGTAGTGCGCGTTTGCAACTTATTATTAGCATCAAAAACCTGCACCACATAACTATTTGCCGATTTTACCTTTTTGAGCTGTGTAGAAACAATTGCTTGTTGTGATTTAGTTATGCCGTATATGCTTCCGGCATCATCCAATGAATATTGCGTTACGATCGTATCTGCAATAGCTTGATGTTTGGAAACAGGTGTAACACTGCAAATTTTTTGAACATATCCTGCAGCATTATAGTAAACCTCTGTATAACCCAAAATAGATTGTAGGGTTTTAAAATCTGCATTAGACTGTAACAAACTACTATCATCTGTTTGAATGAAGCATATCTTTTTAAGCTTTCCCTTTAAACCCCATTCTTTTAAATCGTTTAATACAGGCATAGATCTAGAAACAGTTCTAACCTGAGCTCTAACTGTATTTTGAGCGGAGATCCACAACATCAATGTGGCTAATAATATCGTATTTGTAGTAACTAAACGCATAAGCAGACAGCTAAAACGTTGGTTTCCACAATTTAGTGTGCAAAGTCGCTATCAAAATTTCCTTTAATTCTTTCCATTGATGGATTGAAATAGCCAAATTTTAAATCCGGGAATTCTTCTCGTATCAAATCCATCATCTGTTTTAGGCCAATACAATCCCCTGTTTCGGTAACACCAATTTTTCCTAAATACCAATCGGGATCAATATTAAAATTGCGCCATTGAATCATGCATAAGTCTGTTTCACGGATAAATGCGCGTAAAGCTTCATACTCTTCTACCGTGTCGGTCATTCCCGGAAAAACAAAATAATTGATGCTCGTCCACCCACCATAACTACGTACAATTTTCAAGCTCTCCTTTAAATCATTGAATTCATAATTATTGGGGCGATAATAAGGCAAATAAACCTTTTCCAAAACCGAATTCAAACTCACGCGAATACTATTTAAACCCGCTTCGCACAATGCTTTTACGGCATCCGGCTTACTGCCGTTTGTATTAATATTTATCGATCCTTTGGTGGTATGTTTTCTTATTTCACGAATACTCTCTTGCAATGTCTCCCACATTAATAAGGGCTCTCCTTCGCAACC
>JBJOQA010000285.1:0-5007 GCA_046050225.1 Bacteroidota bacterium
TGAAAAAATCGATTCCCTATTATTTGAACATTATTTACTGCACCGCGTATGGCAATGCCGCAACTACTATCGGCAGCCGCAAAATAATTACTGATTAAACAATTTGAAATAATAATACCAGTATTAAAATTAGCCGGATTGCCGGTTAAGAAAATAGCTTGTTGCGCCCAGGCACCATTTTCTGCAGAGATATTACAGTTTACTATTTGATTATTACTATTGGCTTGCAAATCATCTATACTTCCAATAACGATTGTACCTGCGAGCATAGATTGCGAAGCGCCAATAATGGTACAATTTTTAATTTGATTATTGGAAGCTCCATTGATTAGTTGTATGGTACGCGCATCCATGGTTGGATTTGAATTGACAAATCGCAAAGAAGGTACTCCTGCCATTAAGGCTCCATCTATCAACACTTGACTGGCGCCATCCAACGTTATAAGGGCACCGGGTAAATTGGCAATCACCGAAACAGGGCTGCTGGCAGTTATGGTTAATAGATTCCATCCTCCGGCATTTAATGCAATGGCACCATCCTCTAATAACAAATCGGCCCCTATTACAATTTGAATGTTGGTATTTTGTTGATTCGAATTATTCAATCCATCAAACAAACCACCGACTTGCGTAAGGTTGGTATAGGTGCCATCCAAACCATTAGAACCACTTACTGTAATTTGAGATAAGAGATACGTATTGGGTAGGATGCTCAATATCAAAACAAAGGCAAAAACAATCTGTGCCCGAATTCTTGGCTTATTCATGTTAAAAAATACTAGAAAAATGAATCAATAAGTAATTAAGGTAGCAATTTTAATGCCTATAAATTCACATTAACCTTATAAATATTCGATATAATAAATTATACTACAACAATTAACTGTTACTTTTTTGATGAACCTGAAATTAAAAATTCGCTGTTAAAGCAACTCATTCAACAACAAACTTTTCAAATCGAATTAACTATTTTTGAAACATGATTACTTATAATACAAAAGACTGGTTAACATTTATTTTTAGGTTTCACAAATCAGACACAGTAAGGCAGTTATGGAAATTAATGATATTCATTGCTTTATACAGTTGGGCGGTTGCGTTTTTTGTTTTAGACATTAGACATCTATCAAATGACAGCCACTTAAAAAACCTTACCCTTTTACACAATTTACTCGGTTTTGTACTCTCCTTCCTTTTGGTATTCAGAAACAATTCGGCCTATGATCGTTGGTGGGAAGGTCGAAAACTTTGGGGCTCTTTAGTGAACAATAGCAGAAATTTAGCATTGAAAATAAACGCAATTTTACCCGATAGTCAACATCAGGCCGATCGGCATTTTTTTGCCATTGCGATTCCGATGTATGCAAAAAGACTTTCCTTACATTTAAAAACAGAGCAAACCCGCCTTGCTTTAGATGAACAACCGCATCCTGAATTAGCCGGCATCGACTTAAACAAACATGTTCCTAATCAGGTGGCCGGTTTATTGTATAAACGTGTGCAACATTTATACAAAAACAAACAAATTACCGATGCACAACTTCTTTTCATCAACAATGAACTACAATCATTCACGGATATTTGCGGCGCTTGCGAACGCATCAAAAACACACCCATTCCGTTTTCGTACAGTTCATTTTTGAAAAAATTTGTATTCATTTATATCATGACCTTACCCTTTGGCTTTGTATTTAGTTTGGGGTTTTATGTAATTCCGGTAGTTACTTTTATTTTTTATGTTTTAACTAGTTTAGAATTAATTGCCGAAGAAATTGAAGATCCTTTTGGAGAAGATGTGAATGATTTACCTACTGAAAAAATGGCTGAAAATATAAAAAAGCAAGTGCACGAAATTTTGCAATAATTTTTCTTCTTTATCCAAATTAACCAAATACCGTACAAAGGGTATAAACAAATTATGGCATTTTAATAATTTTATTCCTCAATAAGATTGGATAAATTTATTTAAGCATTAGCAATTATTTAACGAACCTTTTCGCCGTTATTGGCATTTATAGAAAAATAATATGAAAAAAATACTCATCCCTGCTATCCTTGCATCGTCTTTATTTTTTACCGGTTGTGCCAGTACCGAAATAGGAGAAAGTAAAGATGTTTCGCAAGAAAAAATTTACCAAGACTTTCATTACAATTTTGAGGAAGGAGATAAAAATGCAACTTTCTATTGTCAATTCAGATTTGCCGGCGACAAAGGCACTACCCTTATTTTAAGTAAACCTGCTCAAGTTACTTTTGATGAGCAACTGCTAAAATTAGACAGTTCTGAATTTTCCGGCGCTTTTTATGCGTTTTCAAAATCCAATGATAATTTATTAGGTAAACACCGTATTGTATACACCGATATCAATAATAAAAAAATAGAAAACGAATTTACGCTTACCCCCATTAACATGGTGGATGTTCCGGAAACTGCCAGTAAAAATGCTGATTTAAAAATTAGTTTAGATGCTACTTTAATTCAACCCGACGATTATGTTGAAGTGCATACCGTTGAAGCGGACTCCAGTTTTAGTTTTTCGCTTGATAGAACCATTAGCACAAATTCAATTACCATTCCTGCAGCCGAGTTGAAGAAACAACATTCAGGTAAAATTATGTTGGTAGCAAAAGTTCGCCGCGAAATCCCATTAAAAAACACTACTAGCGAAGGCGGTCGTATTATTTTTGGATACACGTCAAAGCATGCAACAATACAATTAAAAGATTAAGGTACTTAACAAAAGAATTTACAGCCCAATCGAATTAGAATCGGTTGGGCTGTTTAACTTTATAGCATGAAATATTTTATAATTGCTTTTTGCTTTTCGTTGTGGGGTTGCAGTCAACCCACTTCAAAATACCCGCAGGTGCGTATTTTAACAAGCATGGGCGATATCGAATTAGAATTATATACAGATAAAGCACCCAAAACAGCCCAAGCTTTTTTACAACATGTAGATAGTGGCTATTACACCCAAAGTAGTTTTTATCGTGTAGTATTGCAAGAAGGTTTATCTGCCAATCAAAATACCGGCTTAATACAAGGAGGAATTTTTTTAACGAATGATAAAAAATTTCCGCATCCCCCAAAATTGCCACATGAACATACCGGCATTACCGGTTTGCATCATAACACCGGCACCCTGTCAATGGCTCGCAATGAACCCGGCACGGCCGATACCGAATTTTTTATTTGCATTGGCGACCAAACCCAATATGATTATGGAAATTCCGGCGTAGCCGATCAACAAGGTTATAGTGCCTTTGGTAAGGTTACCCAAGGAATGCCCATTGTTAGATTGATTCAACAACAAAAAGCCCAAGGCGACCAATTTTCACCCAAAATCATTATTTATAAAATAGAACGATTTTAAAAATAACTGCGCTGTATTTTAGGCAGTTCGCTACTACCAACCAATGCCATAATCTTCTCCATGATTACTCGACCCGCCCCAAAAACTTTGATGTTTCCAATCAAACCAAATAGCATTGATAGGGCCGCTCGTTCTATCATCAAAACTGAGCGTGTAGCCCATTTTTACTAATTCTTTACGCACCCAATCAGGCGTTGCATGATTGAGCAACAAAGCGCCTATTCTGGGTTTTCGATCATCCACTTTATTACCGCCTAACGAAAGCCACAATTGATTACTGTTGATGTTAGCTGCCTCGCAGGCTTCTTGCACATTCATACCAAATTCAACAATATTCAAAAAGAATTGTAACAAATTTTGATCTTGTGTATCACCTCCTTGCACAGCAAAAGACAAAAATGGCTTTCCGTCTTTTAACGCTAGTGTAGGCGTTAACGTTACTCTAGGGCGTTTACCCGGCATCACCACATTAAACGGATTTAAACTATCATCTAATACAAAACTTTGCATACGCTGACTCATGCCCACACCGGTGTTTCCTGCAATACAAGCAGGTATCCATCCGCCGGAAGGCGTAATAGAAACAACCCATCCTTCAGCATCTGCTGCTTCCACAGAAGTAGTGCCTCGCCACAATCGATCTAGATAATCTTCATCGCCTAACAAAGGGCGTACTTGTGCAACATTTCTCGCATCATGAGCCGGTAAAAAGCCGGGAGCTGCTTTTCCGATGCTATCCAATAAAAATCCGCGTTGCTTTAACAAAGTTAAATAGGGATTGACTTTCCCTTCATAAGGATACGGATCGCCGGGGCCTATATCGGCTCTATTTTTAGCGGCCAAGATCAACTCCGCACGTTTACGTGCATAATCTTTTGACAATAAACCTTGCATGGGTTCTGCCGGTTCAAAAGCAGGATCGCCATAATAAAAATCACGATCGGCAAAGGCCAAATTCATGGCTTGATAAATCGTATGTATATAATTGGCACTATTATACCCCATAGCCTTTAAATTCATCGGCTCTAAAATATTTAGTGCTTGTAACATGGCCGCACCTTGCGTCCACTGTTGCAATTTGTAAACTTCGATACCCTTATAATTAACATGTAAAGGTTCCTCCTCTACCGCTTTCCAATTGGCCAAATCAGCAGTAGTTATGAGGCCGCCTTGTTCTTGACAACCGCGTGCAAATTCTTTTGCAATATCACCCTTGTAAAATCGGTCGCAGGCCGCCATGATGGCTTCTTTTCGCGATTTTCCTTGTTGCAAGGCCAAACGCTCGGTTTCTACCATTCGCTCTAAGGTGGTTAATAAATCTTTTTGAACAAAAATCTCCCCGGCTTCGGGTGCTTCCCTTGCCTCACCCGCATGCGGTAACAATACCTTTTTACTATAAGGCCATGCTGCAATACGCTTTTTTTGTCGCTCAATACTATTGGCCGTTTGGGCTTCCATCGGATAACCTGCCGCCAACGACATCGCGGGTTGTAATACTTGTGCTAGACTCATAGTACCATAGTTGGCTAACATCAAACACAACCCTCCGGGTGTACCGGGCGTAACTGCTGCCAAAGGCCCATATTCGGGCGGAAACTGATAACCTTTTGACTTAAAATATTCAGCCGTTGCC
>JBJOQA010000286.1:0-4029 GCA_046050225.1 Bacteroidota bacterium
TGCATTCGCAATACGAAAAGCTTGAGCGCCACTTATTCGTATAACGCCAATAGCGCCAATTCCATGAGGTGTGGCAAGGGCCACAATGGTTTCATCCCAACCAGAAAGTTTACTCAACATATTGCAAAGATAATCAGAAGCAATTAGCCAACCTTTTTAGCCGGCAAAGAAGCTGCAAATTTTTGATTCAACAGGTTAAGCTCTTCAGGCGTCACCTCATCAATATAATAGCGTTTTACGAGGTTTATGGCAGCCTCATCGGTGAGGTCAATAAATTGTTGGTAGGATGCTGCGTCCGTAGGCTTGATCACCATTACCAATTGCTTATTGATATCCCCTAGTTGAAGTAAATGTTGCTGTTGTTTCATAATAATCTGTCGAATCGTAGATACCGAGAAATTTGTATGAAACATATTATCTTTTGTTGGCAAGCCCTGATAATAAAACAGCCCATTTTCGCCATCCGGTATAAGCGTTAGCGTACATGAAGCACAAATGATATCTTTGGTGTCCTCCCGATCATTAGGCACCAACAGTGGCATTACGCGAGGCTTACTGATGGCACTCGTAAACACAAAAAAAGTAATTAATAAAAAGCCCAAATCAACCATTGGAGTTAGGTCAACATGAATAAAGCGATGTGCTTTTTTCTTTCCGGCATTAGCGGAGCGGTTAGTTGTTTCAATATTTGCCATAAGAATAGTTTTGCATAAGAGTAAGGGATATTCATTTTCCATAGGGCATATATAAAAAAAATCCCCTCCAAATTGGAGGGGATTTTTAAATCAAATTATAATATTATTCGCCGGCTACCGCGAAGGTAATGGGCTGTTGGCGATAGGCATTTACATTACGACCATTTTGTAAAGCGGGTGTCCACTTTGGACCTTTACGAATGATTTTCATTGCTTCATCGCACATGCCATAACCGGGATCTTTTACGCAGGTAACATCACTGATAGAACCATCACGGCTCACGATGAATTTTACTACTACGGTATGGTTTCCTTCCGGAGCACCGTTATCAACCGGTACTTGTGCATTTAAGTTTCTTTCAAGGTATCTTCTCCAGCCATCATCTCCACCAGGGAAAGCTGCTTCTTTTTCTACCTTGGTAAACACCTTATCTTCTTCATCGGCTTGAGGTGTTTCTACAACTCCAGAGCCTTTGTCATCGATTGGGGCTTGAACGATTTGATTGGTATTATCACTTTCAACAGTTTTAGTACTAATCACTTGTTCTTCTTTAATTTCCTCAATTTTATCTTCAGGTTTTACTTCCTCATCTTTTACGATTTTTGGAGGCGTAAACTTGATTTGATTGATTTCGGGTGGTGGTGGTGCCTTTGGTGGCGGTGGCGGTGGTGGTGGCGGTGGCGGTGCGTCATTTTTCTTCACCTCAGCCATTTGCGTATCCAACACATCTAATGCAGCAGCTTGTTTCTTTTTAACCATACCTGCAAAAACAGAGGTAAGAAATATCAATGCTGCAAAAGCTGCTGTCAAAATCAATGCCTTGGTTAATCTGAGATTGTAAGTTTTTCTCAGGTAATAGGCACCGTACAATTTATTCTTGCCATCAAATATGATGTCGAGAATATCAGCGTTTAAAATTTTGCTTATTTCCATTTCAAAATGCTTTGTTAATTTGATTCGGAATCATACAGATTCCATAAAAATTTATTGAATTCCGTTTGCTTGTTCAGTTAGCTTAATTAATTGAGCTTCGGTATCGCTCATATCAACTTCGGCATAGTGACCGGGGGGCACATCATTGATGGCCATTTCATCGAGAATATCAATAGCATTTTTAAAAGTAGCTTCTTTATCAGACTTGATAATGTACATCAAATCTCCGATAGGAACGGCTTTCTTTTTATCTAAAATCACTTGACGGATTTCTTTAAAAGTTGAGCTTTTAAAAATTTGAGATGCATTATCTGCAGTTAACTCACCCATATAGTAATAAACCTGATCGGCTTTTCCTAAAAGGATGGTCATTGCGCCAGAGTTTTTAACTTTCAATTGATTATCCGGATCATCTTTTGGCTCATTCATATTCATTGCTGTTGGTTTACTCATTGTAGTGGTAAACACAAAGAATGTGATAAGCAAAAATCCTAAATCAACCATTGGAGTAAGGTCAACCCTGGTAGACAGTTTCTTCGGTTTTTTGACGCCGGGGCCTTTCTTATGACCGCCACCCGACGAGGTATCCATTTCTGCCATGGTAGGAAATATTTTTTAGTTAACGATTTAATTTACTTCTCGGCACCGCCTTGCAGTCCTTTGTTTTTGTTATACAGCTCTGAACCATGCGGAACGGTTTCGCTATTGGTTACCAATCTGAATTTAAAAATACTGTTTTGCTTCAAAGCATATTTAATATTTTTAAACGCGGGATATTTAGCCAAATTATCACCTTTGATTAAGATTTTTTCTTCTAAATCACGTTGGCTACCCCCTGCATAAGCATTGGTAATACTACGAACCCAATCCACCAATTCGTTTTCTGTACTATCCTTCAAAGGAATTCCGGCAAGTTTATCTGCTGTTGGCATTGATTCCATAGCTAACAAACTTTTTAATTGTCCTAAAGGAACTCCGATAAATGTTTGACGACCTAATCTTGCCAATTCTTCAGGAGTTAATCCCAAACCCTTGGTGGTATTAATATCAGCCAATACATCATTCTTTTTGGTTTCGTCACCCAACATCAAAAAACATTTTCCTTCTTTGGTCAAAGTAATGATAATTGACTTTTCAGGAGCTGCTTTTGAAGAAACCGAAGTAGGTGCAACAACGGCAACTGCTTCAGGTGGTTTTTGCTTAGTAGCCAAAATGAAGAACGATAACAGCAAAAATGCAACATCGCACATCGCCGTCATGTCAATTGAGGTACTCTTGCGAGGAATTTTCGCTCTTCCCATAATATTGTTTTTTTAACTTTTAGATTCAAGGTTTAAAACATTCCATAAGAAGTTGCCTTCTTATTTATACTGAGAAGCGAAACTTTGAGTCAAAGTAAAACCACTTTCATCAATACCATAAGTAATACCATCAATTTTGGTAGTAAAGATGTTGTAGAAAATGATCGCGAAAGCAGAGGTACCGATACCTAATGCGGTATTATACAAGGCTTCAGAGATACCTACAGACAATTTGCTTGCAGCATCACCACCACCTTCACCTTCACCTAAGGCAGAGAATGAACGAATCATACCCAATACCGTTCCTAACAATCCTAACAAGGTTGCAACAGAAGCAATCGTAGAAAGAAACACCAAATTCTTTTCAAGCATTGGCAATTCAAGAGAGGTTGCTTCTTCAACTTCTTTTTGTATGGCAAGTACTTTTTGCTCTGTAGTTAATTCGTTGTTAGAAATCATTTCTTTGTATTTGTGCAAACCAGCTTTCATTACATTACCTACGCTACCTTTTTGTTTGTCGCATTCAGCAATTGCTGCATCCACATTTTTGTTTGCCAAATTGTATTGAACCTTGCGCAAAAATTCTGCACTGCTACCATTTCCGGTTGCTTTGCCAATTGTAAGGAAACGCTCAATAACAAAAGTTAACATGGTCAGAAAAGAACCAATCAAAATTGGTACAATAATACCTCCCAAATACATCTTGTTCAACGCATTTTTAGGTCCATCGTGTTCTGGCCAAAAAGCACCATGACCAGGTTTGGTAAAGCCTGAAGGATTACCCAATACAAATCTCCAAATGATGTAGCCGGCAAGAATACAAAATACAGGTGCTAACAAAGAAATTAAGTTGCTAGACTTTTTTACAGAGGCCGGAGATGAAGCTTTTACAGTTGCAGTTGATTTAGTTTCTGCCATGACGTTCAAATTTTTAGAGTGATTATAAAATGATTAAGAATTTCGTGCCGCAATGCTACTGAAAAAAAGCATTGAAACAATAAAAAAAGGTTCAGATTTTTTTACTCCCGAAAGGTAGGGAATAAATCAATCCGAACCTTGAGTTCGTTTCATTAAAATTCCATAAAAATGATAAAATAAA
>JBJOQA010000287.1:0-2766 GCA_046050225.1 Bacteroidota bacterium
ACAGTTGGTATATTAAGCACGGACATTGCCGCAATAGGCGGGATGAAATGGAAATTCAAGCATTTTTTGAACAACAATTACCCTTGAATGAGGCAGAATGCACCGGTTTTTACGAGCGCATCTATCTTTATCAATGTTATGCTTGGTATGCATTTATTCGGCAAGACTTTTTACAATACTACCGTAACACGCAAAAATGGGTTTGGCTTTTTGATGAAGAACCGCAGATGTTAGAGATTGAGGCCGGTTTGTACATTAAAGGCATGCACAACTTAATGGGCGCGCATTTCGACTTAGGCAATCACAAAAAATTGGTACAAGAATTAGAGGTATTTGATCAGTTTAGTCAAAGTAAAATTGTACAACACAGCATTAATAACCAAATACAGTGTTTTGTTTATAGCACCATTTCAAAATTCAATCTGCACTTTTTAGAAGGCAGTTTTGAAGAAGGTTTGGCGATGGTACCTGAAATTGAAGAAAGCATACAACGCTATGAAAATTATTTAGATAGACATCGCATATTGATATTTTATTACAAAATTGCATGTCTTTATTTTGGCAACGGCAATTTCGAAAAAGCCATTGATTATTTAAATCAAATCATCAATTGGAAGGTGGATCTAAGAACAGACTTACAATGCTATGCGCGACTATTGCATCTAATTGCGCATTACGAATTAGGCAATGAGCAAATTTTAGATCATCTGATTAAGTCTGTTTACCGCTTTATGGCTAAGATGGAACATTTAAGCGTGGTAGAGGAAGCAATTTTCAAATTTATTCGTCGATCGTTTATTGTAACGGTAAAGCATATACGTCCCGAAATGGAGCAACTATTGATAAAGTTAAAAACCATGGAAAACGACCGTTATGAAACCCGAGCGTTTTTATATTTAGATATTATATCTTGGCTGGAAAGTAAGCTGGCTAATATACCGGTGCAAAGTATTTTACAACAGAAGTTTTTAAAGAAACAAGAGCAGGCTACAAAACGCTCTTAAGTTGACTATCTTTATTAAGTATGGGTTATTTATAACATGGCTTATTGAATACGTTTTAGCTTATCCATAAAGCTAGATAAATACAACGTTTTAACCCCATCAGATAAAAAAGAGCCATTGATGAATTGAATTATTGCATCCCTATTTTTAGTGAATTGATCCAGTATTCTTGCAGCCCTTGTTTCAACTATATCTAATCGCTTGGCCAATTCTAAAAAATTTTCACGGCCGTAATGTCCATATGTCTGGTAATGAGTTGACTGAATATCCGCTGTATATAAATCCAATGCAGTATCAGATTCATGCGGCGTATGCATGGCAGTGCTCAATAAATCGTACGCAGGAGCTAGCAGGTATTCGCCAGAATCATCTCGGATTAGGGAAAAGTTTTTTAAATGTGCATCCCCATTTGAAAAAACGTAATTAAATACTACCAGTTGAAAAAACTTTTCAAGCGCAGGCATCGAAGCCGCTACATATTTCTTTATCAATAGTCCAATTTCTTCATACGTACCGGCATACTTGAATGTTTCTCCATGTGTATGTTTTGATCTATTCGTCAACTGTGCAAAATCCTCCTGCATAAACTTACTTCCTTCCGGCTTTACATCAAAACGTTTGGTGATATATGCCGGCTGGCCATCCTTAAAATGTATGAGCGCATTGGCAGCTGTATTGATCTTAAACAACTGCGCTGCGATTTGCATGGTGAGATGCTCATTTTCGGGAGCATCTTCCAAATTAATTAATTGCTTTGCCGGCGGAATCGGCTTTAAAATATACTGACCGCTATTATCATGTAGTTGAAGGGCTCCTTTTTCTAACCGAACAGAATATTTAAGTTGTACACCGGAAATGGATAAACGTTTACTATGTTCTTGAAATATCCCTAGGTTATCTGCTTTTGGCGCTTCAAACAACAAAAGTGCAGGGATTCTTGCCTTTTCAAACAATTTCTTCCTACATGGTAAACAATACCCTTCTTTTACTTCAGTATAACATCCTAAACAATTCATCATCTTCTGGTTTAACAGTTATGGAACCTATCGTATCCTGTCCGGAGGTTAACAATAACCTGGTAAAATCATCCTGCTCATCAATCTTATAAAGCCTACACTGGATATCTTTATTAATTCCTTCTGAAAGAAGGCCATAAAAAAAAGGAAACATTTTTTCTGACCTATATTCTTTTTGCGTTTTGGGCAACGTTAAACTAATCGGCGGATTTTGCTTATTGTTGAAATATGCGTCATCATATTGAAAAAGGTAATGGCCGTTTTCATCTTTCTCAATACTGCCTGCAAGCTGTTCATTATTGTATACACGCCCTTTCATTCATCCAATTTTTTAACATCTACCACAATTTCAAGCCCCAATGTATCCAGCAGTTTATGTAGCGTATCAAATGAAGGGTTGCCATTTCCACTTTCAATTAGGTAGATTGTTTTAGTAGTAATGCCCGTCATCTCAGCAAGATCTTCTTGCTTAAGAGATAGCGAATTCCGCCTTTTTTGTATAATATGTCCAATTTCTACCTTATTCATCAGAAACAAATTACCGATTTATTACAAAAGTAGCAACAATTAATAAAATAACAATAAAATCAGAAATATATTACCTAATTAGCTGATAATAAATAAAAAATAGCTGGAAACTAGATTTCATCAGAAATATAATACTGATATCCTATTGATAAAGTATAAAATTTACTGAAACCACCTCGTATCACAATCCTAAATTATACTGATATTTATTTTAAAAT
>JBJOQA010000288.1:0-3372 GCA_046050225.1 Bacteroidota bacterium
CGGCTTTTTTTTATTAATAAGTTTACTGTGTGTTCAGTTGCAGGCTGTAGCGCAGTGCCCGAGCCCCATTGCCAGTTTTCCGTACAATGAGGGTTTTGAAACGAGCGATGGCGGCTTTACCGTACACGGCAATTTATCTACTTGGGCTTGGGGTGCGCCGGCAAAACCGGTTATTACAAATGCCTCGGGTGGTGCCGGCAATTGCTGGGTAACCGGCGGCCTCACCGGCGGTGCCTATAATGATGCCGAAGCGAGTTGGATTGAAAGTCCGTGTTTTAATTTTACCACCCTCCCTTTTCCGTATCTCAGCATGGATTTGTGGTGGGAAACCGAAGGTAGATTTGACGGAATGGCCATTCAGTATACCATTAACAATGGTGCATCGTGGGTGAATGTTGACAATGGCAACCCCGATTGTTTAGATAGCAATTGGTACAATAATACCGCGAGTTATTTATCGGTTTTTGGTGCCGGATCGGGTTGGTCGGGCAATATACAATCGGGTGGCGGCGGTTGTGTAAACGGCGGTGGCAGCGGTGGCTGGGTGCGGGTTAAAAAAGCCTTACCCCAACTAGGCGGCCAAGCTAATGTAGCCTTTCGATTTCTTTTTGCAGCCGGCACGCAATGCAATGCATTTGACGGTGTAGGCATTGATAACCTCCGTATTGAAAATGCACCGCCTAATACCGGTAGCATTAGTTTTACCTGCTCAGGGCCCAACACGCGTTTTACTTATAATACCACGATGTGTCCCACACAAATTATTTGGGATTTTAATGATGCCATAACAGGCGCATTAAATATTGGCAACGGCGCAGAAGTACAACATAACTTTTCGGCACCCGGAAATTACTTGGTTTCTGTTACGGCCACCGGCCCGGGCAATGCTGCTTTTACAACACAACAATTAGTTACCGTATTAGGTGCGCGCTTGCAAGTAACGCAACCCCTTGGCTGTAGCGGTGCGGCCAATGCCCAAATTACGGTTACCCCTAACGGTGGTTTTGGCACTTTGCCTTATACTTATTTATGGAACACCAACCCGGCACAAACCACAGCAACCGCCGTAGGCTTAGGCGCAGGTACTTATAGTGTAATTGTAGATCAACCCGGTGCTTGTTCGGCAGAAGATAGCATTACTTTGGTTGCACCTCAATTTATTATTTCCGACACGGTTCAACAACCGGGTTGTTTATTTGCCGCGGGGCGGATTGCCGTACAAGTGAGCGGCGCTATTTATCCTTATAGGTATCAATGGCAGCCGGCCGTTAGTACCGATTCAATTGCAGGAAATTTAGCCCCAGGCAATTATCAATTACAAATAACCGATGCGCGTGGTTGTAGCGAACTACGCAATTATAGCATTGTACAGTTACCCAAGCCCATTGTTATTTTTACCGGTAGTACGGTGGCCGATTGCAATGGTCGTGTGTTGGGAACCGCTGTTGCGCGTGCATTTGGTACTTTGCCGCCTTATCAATTTAGTTGGAATACCCTGCCTGTGCAGTTAACCGATACCGCCACTAATTTATTGCCCGGAACTTATACGGTTACCGTTACCGATGGCAATGGTTGTACGCAACAAAATAGTATTCAAATAGTAGAAGGCGGGGTTTGCAATAGTATTTATTTTCCTACTGCTTTTTCGCCCAATGGCGATGGCAATAATGAGCAGTTTGGTGCCTTGGGCAACTTGTTGAAAGTAACCGATTATTATTTTGCCGTTTTTAATAGATACGGTCAAATTTTGTTCAGTACCAACCAACCGCAGCAACAATGGAACGGCCTGTACAATGGCATTCGCCAATTACCCGGCACCTATGTTTGGGTGGCTCGCTATCGCTATAACGGCGGGGCGCTGCGTAATTATAAAGGAAGTTTTGTTTTGATGCGATAACAAAATGAACCGCAGTTTTTTGCAAAAAAATCTTCAAAACTTATTCACGATTTTTGAGTTTGGCATTATTTATGCCTAAGCAATAATATCAGCATCCAATATCTAAAAACCTGTGTGGACGAGCGTTGTAGCCGATTCTGTGACCAATACGTTCCTGTATTTCCTCCTGTTTTTTTATTTTGGATTTTAATAAATAGTAACGGTGAAAACCGATCGGCTTTTTGTTAACCAATAGCTCCGTTTACTATTTATCCACCTTACACAATACCCAGCAAAAAAAAGCGTTCCATGTTATAGATGTGGAATTTACGGCCCCCTAAAAATGGGCAGTTTCACGATAGTAAGCTCGTGAAGGTTGATTTATTTTTACTCCTCAATTCAATACATATGACAAACAAAACCTCCAAAACCAACAGTTTAGCCATCTGGGTGAAGGCTTTTGCTGTTTTCTGCAGCGGTTTAATGGTGTCGAGTTCGGCAAGAGATTTTCAAAGATTGAAAAATTATATTGCCTCCTAATACCAAATCAAACATTGCTGCTTAACTACAAGATTTTATCCCGGTGTGCATAACTCCGGGATTTTTTATGCCGTTTTGAGCCAATCGGTTATTAAATCAGATTCGTAGCCTTTTTGTTGCAAATGATCGCGCAGTTTTTTCTTTTTGATGAACATATTTTTTTCGCGGGCTAGTGATTTCCATTTTATTTGCGCGAGTTTATCTAAGGTTTTTAAGTAATCATCTTCCTCAATTTCTTTCATGGCTTTCTTAATACAGTATTCGCTCACTTTTCTCAATTTGAGTTCGTACTTAATTTTTGTGCGGCCCCATTGTTTTACCCGAAATCGGCCGCCGGCAAAATGACAGGCAAAACGTTCTTCGTTGAGGTAGTTATCTTGAATGAGTTTACCTACTATTTCATCGGCATCATCACCCCAAATACCATAACCGTTTAGTTTTTCGAGTACTTCGTGATGGCAACGCTCTTGATAACTGCAATACTGCAATAATTTGGGCAGGGCTTGTTGGGGGGTTAATTTTTGCGGTGCGATCATTAAAAAACGGTTCTTGAACGTAAAAATAGGCGGTTCGGTGCAAAACCCAACCGGATAGGTGCCGATTAAACGCTTAATTTTATCCCGGAACCCCGTCATTTTCATTTTATCTGTATTCAATTACGCGCAATCTTTTATCTTTGGTTTTTTAATACTTATAGCATATGAAGTTTATCGTGTCTTCTTCGGCTTTGCTGAAACAGTTACAACAAATCAGCGGCGTTATTAATACCAATACGGTATTGCCCATACTGGAAGATTTTTTGTTTGATATCGACAAAAACAAGCTTACGGTAGTGGCTACCGATTTGGAAACCGTAATGAAGGTTCATTTGGAAGTGGAAGCTAAAGAAAACGGTCGTGTTTGTATTCCTGCGAAGATTTTGATGGATTCGTTGAAAAACATTCCGGAACAACCGC
>JBJOQA010000289.1:0-15106 GCA_046050225.1 Bacteroidota bacterium
TCCCTTGTAGCATGGGCACTTTGGGGCGCATCGCAGGTGGTATAAGCAACGATTTAATTACACGCGCGGCCGATGTAATCTTAAAAGAAAGGCGGAAATTAATTTGTGTTGCGCGTGAAACACCTTACAACATAATTCACATTAAAAATATGGAAGCGGTTACCGCCGCTGGCGGAATTGTTTGCCCGGCCACCCCTTCTTTTTATAGCCGACCTCAAACAATAGAAGAGGTGTTGGCTACCGTTGTAGATCGAATTATTGATTTAGCGGGCCTAAAACAAAGTTCTTATCGTTGGGGCAATTAAAGTTATTTAGATTCCGGAACTGCAACGGGCTTCGTATTTCTATTGTAATGAAAACGCATATAAGCATTGCGTTCTCGTTCTCCTTTTGCGGTAATACTATCTAACAAAACATGCATCATTTCTGCATTGGCAGCATAGTAATCATAGCTGTTATAATACTGCTGTCGCGTAACATGATATCGGTTAAAAATTTGTAGCTGCAACTTTGCATTTTCCTTTTTAAAATCATGTTTTGCAAAGGGCTTCATAAATTGCTCCGTAAACACATCTGCCTGTATAACCTCCCACATTACATCCTTCATAACCGGTATAGGAATAATCTCCTTGCTTGAATTTCCGCTGCAAGCGGCAAAAACAAACGTGATGGAGATGAGTATGAATAAACAAATTTGTTTAGGTCGTTGCATCATTTCATTTCGTCTTTGTAACGATTGGCATTGGTAAGATCTAATTTTTGTAAGAGTTCGGAAGCTCTCAGCTTATCCTGTTGTGGCGATTTAGAAAAGATTTTGATCAATTCATTGGCCTTACCTTGAAAAAAGAATTGATTAATCATCGTGTTGGGATTATCGGCGTTGAAATTATTCATCAAATTCAACACATTCATCATTTCGGTTCTTGCAGCCGCTTCATCTTCGTACATTTTATCCAATGCTAAGCGATAGTAGTTATAATACACATCCTGAATAATGGCATACCTACTATTCAACATATTTTCAGTTAACCAATAACGATTTCGAACGCCGTCAAATGCTTTCCATCCGGTAATGCCACGCCCTTCCGGTGCGTTGTTTACAATATTTTGGGCTTTTTGAAAATAGGGTTCACCACCTCTTAATGAAAAACTATTATAATCAAAACCCAAAATCATATAGGCATAATACGCAAATACAGCCGTAAGATTAGAAGCCAACGCATCCGAACCGTTTACGCGATTTTCGTTAAATTCTAAAGGTTGAAACTCCACATATTTAATCATCACATTTTCATCTTGAAAATTTACCAACGGGGATGCATAAGTACTATTAAAAATGGGGCGTGCCGCCTGAATGGTTAAGGATGCAGCATATACATTGGCGTCATTCGTTGATTCTAGATTCAACAAAAAGTTGCAATCAATTTTTTCGTTGGTTTGAAAATTATCGGTTGTCCACTTACGATTGTTCAAAAAAGTATTCAAAGCGTTTTGTAGCGTTTTAAAAACATTTTTGTTCACGTTATTTCCTACACGGGTGGTATTCACCGTAACCCTAGCATTTAACTCTTGGGCTTGTGTTTGACAATAAAAACAGCCGGCCAATAAAATGGCAACAATCTTTTTCATGTTATGATTGGGTAATAATTTGGATAATATCTTTAGCTACTTCTGTTTTTGACTTAGTGGTAAAGTCAAATCGGCGCCCCCCTTTATCAAAAATAGTTATTTTGTTACTGTCGGCGCCAAAACCTACCCCACTGTCGCGTAATGAATTCAACACAATAAAATCAGCATTCTTCTCATATAACTTTTTCTGGGCATTTTCTACTTCGTTATTAGTTTCTAAAGCAAACCCAACCAATTTTTGATGCGTTTTTATTTTACCTAGAGTACTTAAAATATCTTTTGTTTTATTTAAACGCAAATCAAGCGATTCTCCGGCTTTTTTAATTTTTTCAGCCTTTGGGTCGGCAGACGTATAATCGGCCACTGCTGCGCTCATAATAGCGATATTGCAGTGTTCAAATGCGTTTATTGCTGCCTGATACATTTCTTCGGCTGTTTCTACTCTTGTTACCGATATTCCTGCCGGGATTGTTAGGTGGTTAGGCCCGATTATTAGTTGCACTTCGGCACCTTGTTCAAAAAATGCAGTAGCCAAAGCAAGCCCCATCTTCCCCGAAGAACGATTACCAATAAATCGAACCGGATCTATCGCTTCATAAGTTGGACCTGCCGTTATGAGTACCCTGGTACCTTTTAATTTTTGCCGTTCAGTAAAATAGGTGTTAATCCATTCTACAATCGCTTCCGGTTCCGACATTCTTCCCGGTCCAACCAAGCCACTTGCCAATTCACCACTTTGCACCGGTATAACATAATTACCTCTTGTCAACAAAGTATTGATATGTTGTTGCGTTGCGGGATGCAGCCACATATCTTCATCCATGGCCGGAGCTATTGCAATAGGGCAAGTTGCCGACAAATACACTGCCATTAACAAATTATCACAGAGGCCCACCGACATTTTTGCTAAACTATTGCAGCTCAAAGGGGCAATCAACATTAAATCAGCCCATCTACCTAGCATTACGTGATTTGCCCAGTTATGATCGGCATCTGTTAACTGAGTAAAAACTGGCTTCCGAGTTAGCGTAGATAAGGTTACAGGCGTTACAAAAGTTGCCGAAGCTTGCGTCATCACAATTTGTACTTCTGCACCTGCTTTTACTAATAAGCGAACCAAAATTGGAACTTTATAAGCTGCAATTGAACCTGTAATGCCTATTAAAATTTTCTTGCCTGTTAACATAAAAAAATCCCGTTTTAACTAAACGGGATTAAAAGTATAAATTCTTAAGAATATTCTGTAATAATAAACAAGCTTATGCAAAGAATTAACTAAACATATCTTCGTCGTTACGACGGTGATACACTTTGTCTTCAATGAATTCTTGCGAAGCCAAAAGAGCTGGGTTAGGCATACGCTCGTAAGCTTTAGAGATTTCAATTTGCTCTTTATTTTCATGAATTTCTTCCAAACTATCTGTATGGCTAGCAAATTCTTCAAGCTTATTGTGCAATTCTTCTTTGATAGAAATGTTGATTTGATTTGCACGCTTTGCAATTACTGCAATAGATTCGTACAAATTGCCGGTTTTTTCCTTCAGATCGTACAAATTTTTAGGCTCAACCACACTACTGGTACTAGAGCTGTGCTGACGTCTTAATTTGCTCATTTTGTATTTCTTTAATGTTGTTTATACTTAAGTTATTAAAATCGAGTGCCTCTGATAACAATTTACTTTCCGGAAAGCGATCTACAAAATCTTGATATTCGGTAACTACTTTTTCGAAACGTTCAATTTGTTTATCTAGTACACTCAGTTTAGCATATTTAAAATAGGCCTTAATGGATTGCAATTTATAATAATCGCCTTTTTGTGATTCAGGGTAATTATTCAACAAGCTATTAAATGCCAAAGCAGATGCACGATATTGCCCTACTTTCATATAAAGTTCCGCACTTCTCAGTTCCTTCTCTTCCAATTTTGCTCTGCATATATCAATGATCTCGGTTGCCTCTTTAATACGGCTTGAGCCGGGATGGGTATTAATAAATGTCTGCATTACGCCTATTGACTTTGCTGTATTGGTTTGATCCAACTCCAACTTTGGAGATTGCTTGTAAAAGCACAAAGCGTGCATAAAGTCTACCTCTTCTGTTTTTGTACTATTGGGAAATACTTCAAGAAATCCTTTAAAGAAATTCTCCGCATCCCTATAATTTTTCATGTGATAGAAGCAGTAAGCATCTTTATAATACAACTCTTCAAACTTAACGGTACCCTTATAAACAGGATATAATTCCTCATATAAGGTTTGGGCATACATGTATTTTTTGTCTTCAAAATACTGATCTGCCATTTTTAATTTGTACTCATAATCTGTGCTTTTCATAATCGAATTGAATTTTCGATTACAAGAAACACTTGTCAGAGACAATAACAATAAAACAGCGAAACTTAGTCTAGCATTCATACCGGAGCGCAAATGTAATGGTTTTTGCTCAAAACTGCCACTTTAATAATTAATTCCCAAACAGATAACGTTAAGGTTTTCTCAAAATCCTATAATTAAAAAAACCCTCCCGAATAATCGGGAGGGCTATCATTGAGCAAAAAGTGAAAATAAAAACTTAATTATTTGATATCAATTGTATCAGCATCACCACCATCAATTACTTTATTGGTTTCGATTCTGTCGGCAGAAACACCTAAAGTTTCAACTAAGTATTTCTTAACGATATCTAATTTTTTATCAGCCAAAGATTGAGATGCTTTGCTTGTACCTGGGTAAGCAGTCAAAGTAACATTACAATCTGGGTGACCTTTTAATTTTTCTGCAACGGTAGCTAGCATTGCTTTGTTGTCTTTGCTTAAACCAGCACCTTTCATTTTAACGCTAGGATAATCAGCAGGACAATCAACTTTTGGACCTAACTCGCCGCTAGCTAATTTATTTTTGATATCTGTGCAGCAAGCTGGATCTGGACACTTACCAACACCATCAGCATCAACTGGTTGACAATCTGTAGGCGTGATTAATTGCTTGTCTTTACAATCTGGAACACCATCACCATCTGTATCTTTAGTTACACCGTGTGTATCAACAGGGCAACCTGAAGGCGTATTTGGTTCGCGATCTAATTGATCAGTTACACCATCACCATCTGTATCATCAAAAATTGGTTTTGGCAATTTCATGTGCTTAGGATTGTTCAACTCGCTGTAAGCATAATCCAAAGGATTTAACCACCATAATGGCTCAACAGATTTAGAACCTAAGTTGAAGTTAACACCAACTGAGAAGAAATTCCATGAATCGTAATCACGCGTCAAGGCTGGATCTCCTTGTGGATGCTCTTGCCATTGTTGACCATCCAATACATCAGTTTTGATGAAAGAGTGACGATCTTCAATTGCTAAGTTGATGCGATTGCTTAATTTGTAAGCAACACCCAACAAAACGGTACCTGAAGGGCGAATAGTATTGCTACCAGATTTTGGACGACGACCGCCTTCATCAGCAGCAGCAGTTTCATAAGTATTATCCATGCCGGCTTTCAACAAATCTAAAACAGATTTTCTGTTAGAATGTAACAAACCGCCAGAAGAAGTTTGACTTGCAAGAACTGAATTAAATAATGCAGTGTAAGGACGACCGCTAGCATCTAAAGCATTTACTTTAACGTTGAAAGCAGTAATACCCAAACCGGCACCACCATAAAGTGTTAAACCAGTTTTTTGTTTGTGGAAACGAATACTGTTCAAAGTAATGATACCTTGTAAAGAAAGGTCTTGAACATGTGATTTGTAGTTATAATAAACAACTTGATTATTACCTCCGTTCAAAGTTGAACTTAAAGGAGCCAATGAACCGTTGTTACCTCTTACTAAAGGATTGTAACCTTGACCGGTTGGTAAGTTACCGCCATTTGCAGCATCTAACCAAGCAGCATTTTTAGAATAACCAGCAGAAGGCTGCCAGTTTAAACCTTTACCGGTACCGTTAACATATTGTAATCTTAAAGAAAAAAGATAGCCAACTGCTTTACGTACATGCGCTTCAAAACCAAAAGTTGGGAATTTAGCAGATACATCACTGCTAATAGTTAATGCACCAACAGATGCACCTACTTCCCACATATTGCGAGGCTTAGCAGGAAAATTATAGGTATTATTCCAAAATTCGTTCTGCTGAGGTAACCTTTTTGCAGGAACCACAGTAGAATCGAAGACACTATAACCCGACCCAGTGTTCTGGGCAAAAGTCGTAGTGGCCATAAGGGTAATGAGCCCTAATAAAAATTTGTACTTTTTGCTTGCCATAACTAAATGATTATTTAAAAAAACTAAAATTACTAAATGATATAATGCAAAAGTATCACTTGAGAATTAAAAACCAAATTTTTTTGTGATTTATTTAAGTTTACGCTCAAATTGCAGAATATGTTGATTTATACAGCAAGACGCAGGTTTTTTCCCATTTGCTGCATACATAAAACATTATTTTTGCATTCCCCCTTGACATTAAGGCTCGAAGATAAAAAATAATTCTTGAATCGCATGATAGTAAACTATCTTGCCACATTTTGATACATGAAATTTGTAACTGAAATAATAGGCGAAGAACTGAACACTTTTGAAGGTAAATTTTCAGATGCGGTTAAAAGTAACACCCCGTTACTTGACCGAATCATGAAATACATCATCAAACGTAAAGGCAAGCAAATGCGCCCCATGTTTGTGTTTTTAAGCGCAAAATTGCACGGTTCCATCAACGAAGGCACCTATCGTGCGGCTGCTTTGGTTGAATTATTACATACCGCCACCCTTGTTCACGATGATGTGGTGGATGAAGCTTTGGAAAGAAGAGGTTTTTTCTCTATCAATGCTGTTTGGAAAAATAAAATTGCCGTTTTAGTGGGAGATTACCTGCTTTCTAAAGGACTCTTATTGTCAACCGGCAATAACGATTTCATTCATCTACACATTTTGTCGGAGGCGGTAAAACAAATGAGTGAAGGGGAATTACTCCAAATTGAAAAGTCGAGAACGCTCAATTTAAAAGAGGATATTTATTTTGAAATTATTCGAAGTAAAACGGCATCCTTGCTGTCGGCAGCATGCGGTGTTGGCGCCTGGACCACTAGCAACGACGAATCGATTACGAACAAAATGAAGCAATTTGGCGAAAAAGTAGGCATCGCCTTTCAAATTAAAGATGATTTATTTGATTATGGCAAAGACAATGTGGGAAAACCTACCGGAAACGATATCAAGGAAAAAAAATTAACCCTACCCCTCATTTATACCCTCAATAAAGTGGATGCAGCTACCAAAAAGAAGCTCATCTATATTATCAAAAATCAAAATAAGCAAACAGATAAAGTTCAACAAGTAATTGATTGTGTGGTAGATGCAGGTGGAATTACTTATGCTACGCAAGTAATGAATCGTTACCGCGATGAAGCCTTGGCCATTTTGCATGAATTTGAAGATACCCCAACCCGAAAAGCGCTGGAAGATTTGGTTCGCTATACAACAGATCGCAAATATTAATGTTGGCTATGGAAAAAAGATGGTCCATATCGTTGCCCAACCCCGAACAGGTTCAAGTACTTCAAAGTGAACTTAAAATCAATCCTACCCTTTGCCAATTATTGGTAAAAAGAGGCATCACTGATTTTGACGCCGCAAAATCATTTTTTCGTCCCCAACTAGCTCATCTGCACGACCCCTTCCTAATGAAGGACATGCAAAAAGCAGTTAACCGAATTCTCTTGGCTTTTGAACGAAAAGAAAAAATATTGGTTTTTGGCGATTACGATGTAGACGGCACCACTTCGGTAGCCTGTATGTACCAATTTTTATGCAAAATTTACACCCCAGAACTTTTAGAATTTTATATCCCGCATCGCTATCGTGAAGGATATGGTGTGAGTAAAATGGGCATTGATTTTGCCAATGCAAATGGATTTGGGTTAATTATTTCGCTTGACTGTGGCATTAAATCAATTGATTTAATAACCTATGCAGCAGAACTTGGAATAGACTTTATTATTTGCGACCATCATTTACCGGATGACACACTTCCACCGGCAGTAGCTATTTTAAACCCTAAACAAGCAGATTGCCCATATCCCTACAAAGAACTATGTGGATGTGGTGTAGGATTTAAATTAATAACGGCACTTACCCAGCATTTTCAATTACCGGAAGAATCATTAAACATGTATCTCGACCTGGTAGCAACCGCCATCGCAGCAGATATTGTACCCATGACAGGTGAAAATCGTGTACTAGCTTATTATGGTTTGAAACAAATCAATGAACATCCATCTCCTGGATTACAGGCGCTCATAACCTTGGGCGGCATACAAAAAACGCTTAGCATTTCGAATGTGGTTTTTGTGATTGCCCCACGCATTAATGCTGCCGGTCGTATGGATGACGCCAGAAAAGCCGTTCAACTTTTTATAGAACAGGATAGCGCTCAAGCTATGGAAATAGCGAAGCTTTTACATAGCGACAATACTGATAGAAAAGAGGCCGACAGTAGCACAACCGAAGAAGCATTGGCCATCATAGAAAAAGACCCAATACTCGTTAACCGAAAATCAACAGTAGTATATAATGAACATTGGCACAAAGGTGTGGTAGGAATTGTGGCAAGCCGCTTAATTGAAAAATATTATCGTCCAACGGTAGTGCTTACACGAAGTGGAGATGTTGTTGCAGGAAGTGCTAGAAGTGTAGCCGGGTTTAACTTATACGAAGCCATACACGCTTGTCGCGAGTATCTATTAGGATATGGCGGGCATTTTGCGGCAGCAGGCCTTTCACTTGCGCCTGAAAATGTGGCGGCATTTAGTAATCGTTTTGAAGAAGTAGTAAGCGCAACAATTCCGCCCGAATTATTAATTCCAGAAATTATCATTGATGCCCCCCTAACCATACCTGAAATAACGCCAAACTTATTTTCTATCATAAGTCAAATGGAACCATTTGGCCCCGAAAATCTTCGACCTATTTTTATTGCAAAATCAGTTCGAGATAATGGTTTTTCAAAAATTGTAAAGGAACAACATTTAAGAGTTGTAATTAATGATCAAAACAAAACCATTACCGGCATTGGATTCAACATGGCCCACAAGTATCCTTTACTTGCGGATAAAAAACCGGTAGATATCGTTTTTACAATAGATGAAAATGAATGGAACGGCACGGTAAGTCTACAAATGAAAGTGATTGATATTAGAGCTGCAGAAGTTTAAAACATGAGTAACTGTTTACCCTTTTTACGTTATTTTTTTTATCTCGGTTTTAATTGGAACTGGAGAATTGCACTTATTTTGATTAGGCTTGAATGGGCCGGTGAAAAAAAATATGCCATTCAAACCACCGGCGCTAATAATTTGATGCATGTAAAAAAATCCGGTATTGACATTGCCCATGCTACCATTTATATGCCCGCAAGCTATCATCTTTTGGAAGACAGTTTTAAAAGGATTCCGGCTACAGAAAAAAAACATCTTTTAGATATTGGCTGTGGTAGAGGCCGTATTGTTTGCGTGGCCCTTTATCACCAATTTAAACAAGTTACCGGGATTGATTTTTCGGCAAATCTATGCAAAGCGGCCAACCAAAATTTGCAACGTGTACAGCAAAAGTTATTATCGCCTTCGGCGGAAATTATTTGCGCGGATGCAACAAACTATGTTATTCCCGACAACGTAACCACCATCACTTTATTTAACCCATTTGACGAATTTGTATTACGTAAAGTAGCGGCACAAATTGAAGCTAGCTATCAACGAATGCCACGAAAAATTTTCATTATTTATATCAATCCTTTACATCGAAAAATTTTTGAGAAAAGCGGCTGGACCGAAGAACACTATTATTTAGAACATACCTATTTTGAATATAGCATCTTTAGCAAAAAATAAAAGAGCCACCCGTTAAGGTGGCTCTTTAAATTAATATCTAAGATTTTCGAAATGCCCATTTCAGCATTTCCTTCCAAGTAATTTTTTTGCCGTACATCAATATACCGGTTCGATAAATTTTTCCCGCCAACCAAGTTGTAAGGATGAATCCTCCAATTAAAAAAACCATGGAGGCAATCAATTGCCATGGCGGCACTCCGCCCGGGATACGTCCCATCATTACAATCGGCGATGTAAATGGAATCATACTTGCCCAAACCATAATCGGACTATCCGGTGTGGTTAAATTGCTACTTAAAATAATAAATCCAAATATAATGGGCATGGTAATTGGTAACATCAACGATTGCGCCTCTTGAGGATCTTCATTAATGACACTACCGATAGCCGCAAACAGAGAGGCATAAAATAAATAACCTCCTAAAAAATAAAAAGCAAAACTACCTATCACCATTGGCCAATTAACCATTTTCAAGGTTCCTGAAAATTCGGCAAACTTGATGGCCGCTGCAACATTGCCACCACCACCGGGGATGCTTTTATTGGCTTCACCCGCTTGCTGAATGAGCTCATGCGGCAAAAACATCCCAACAGCTGTCATTAATCCAAAAATCAAAATCACCCATAAAGCCAATTGCGTTAATCCTACTGCGGCAATGCCTAAAATTTTACCCATCATTAATTCAAAGGGCTTTACACTGCTAATCATTACTTCTGCAATACGATTCGTTTTTTCTTCCATTACACCACGCATCACCATTGCGCCAAAAATAAACATGGTGATATAAATTAAAATGCCGCTGCCAAATCCAATTCCATAGTTTAAATCCGCATTTACTTTTTCAGCTCCTCCTTTCTCAGAAGTAACCAAATTTTCTATACCAAATTTTCCACTAGATAATTTACCAATACTATCCAATACATCTTTACGAATACCATTGTTTAATAATTGATACTTCTCATAGGCTTCGCCTAAACGCTCCTCTAACTTGGATTGAATATCGATACCTAATTGTTTTTCAGAATAAATGGCAAAGGTTCTACTACCCGTATCCGCATTTAAAATCAGCAATGCATCAAACCCTTTCTTTTTAAAGTTTAAGGTATCTACACCTTCAGGAAACAGAAATTGCAAACGAGTAGTATCTGATTTAATATTCGATTTAAAATAACCGGGATCATTAACTACGGCTACTTTGGTGAATTTACTTTTTGCATTGATGGCAAAATAAGCGCTGCCAAAAATGAAAAGAATCATTACAATCGGCAGTAAAAAAGTGGACAACAAAAAGGTTTTGTTTTTCACTCTTGTAACATATTCCCGACTGAATATGAGTGATATTTTGTTCATACTATTTTTTTAACGAGATGAAAACGGGGATGATTAAATTTCTTGAAACTGTCTAGATTCAGGTGTTCCATCAACCAATTTGATAAATATTTCATTTAGAGATGGTAATACCTCATTGAAAGAATGAATGGCAATATCTTGATTGATGAAATATTTAAGCACATCGTTGGTGGTGGTATCGTGCTGTAGTTTAAGCAACAACTGCTCTTTTTGATGTTTGACAACTTCAAACAAAAAGGTAGCCAAATGATGTGGGTCGGTTGCTGCACCTAATTGATAAATATTTTCTTTAAATGTATTCTTGATCTCCTTAACAGAACCATCCAAAATTTTCTTCCCCTTATTCACCAATACGATATGGTCGCAAATTTCTTCTACTTGCTCCATCCGGTGCGTACTAAAAATAATTGTGCATCCTTTTTGTGCCAATGCATAAATTTCATCCTTTATCAAATTGGCATTAACAGGATCCAATCCACTAAAAGGTTCATCCAAAATAATTAATTTGGGCTCATGTAAAACCGTGGTTACAAATTGTAACTTTTGGCTCATCCCTTTACTCAGATCTTCTACTTTTTTATTCCACCACGATTCCATTTCAAACTTCACAAACCATTCCTTAATCTTGGCCATGGCATCACTGCGCGACATCCCTTTTAATCGCGCCAAATACAAAGCCTGTTCACCAATTTTCATCTTTTTGTACAAGCCCCTTTCTTCGGGCATATAGCCGATGTAGGAAACATCATTTACCGGATCAAATTTTCTTCCGTCAAAAACAATTTGACCACTGTCCGGATAAAAAATTCCGGTAATCATTCGCAACAAGGTAGTTTTACCGGCACCATTGGGGCCAAGCAAACCAAAAATACTCCCTTGTTGAATGTTGAAGCTGATATCATCCACCGCTTTTTGGGTGGCATAATATTTTCGAAGTTGTTGCAGTTCTAAAATATTCATGCAATAGTTGAGTTGAGGGTACAAATTTAGACGTGAATGTAGTTAAAATTATTAGGGATTATATGAACGGCCAACCAATCAAACAATGAAGGGTTTTTGTGCTATAATCGGTAAGCAATTTAGCCGGAGGAGGCTCGTTTTATTTTGAGTTTGCCAAATCTGTTTTTAACTTCATCAATGGCTTTATACAAATCAACCTTTCGTTCGGTTGATTCAAATAAATTTATTTGAACTGCTTCTTGAGTAAGCTCGCTTAATTTAACGCCAAGCAATCGAACCGGCTGCCCTTTTTTGTACAGTTTATGAAAGAGATCTTTAATTACCGGAATAATTTCATCATCGGCACAAGTATAGGGTATAGTGGTTTGGCGAGAGTTTGTTTCAAAATCGGGATACCTAATTTTAACGGCTACACACCCACAAACTTTACCATCTTGTCGCAATTCAAATCCAACCTTTTCAGTAAGTCGAACCAGCTCCCGCATCAAAAAATCTTGATCAGTTTTATTTTCATCAAAGGTATTTTCGGTTGATACAGATTTAGCTTCATGATAGGCTGCAACTTCACTTTCATGAATACCTTCGCTTTTCCGTAATAAGTCTACCCCCCATTTTCCTAATCGTTCTTCTAATTCTTCGGCCGGCTTAGTACGTAAATCTCCAATGGTATAGATACCCATTGCCTTCAACACCTCGAAAGTATGATCCCCGACGCCCGGTATTTTATTCACGGGCAAGGGCGTTAAAAATGCTGCTTCTTTTCCAAATGGGATTTGTAAATAACCATTAGGTTTAGCGGCATTGGTAGCCATTTTGGCCATCATTTTATTACAAGACAAACCGAAAGAAATAGGCAATCCCGTTTCATGCATAATTCGCTGCCGTAAATTAACTGTCCATTGTAGCGGATCAAAAAATTTATCCATTCCGGTTAAGTCAAGGTAAAATTCATCGATTGAAGCTTTTTCAAACAGTGGCGCTTCGCTGGCAATAATTTGGGTTACCCATCGAGAGAATTTACTATACTCACCACGAGAACCGCTAACGACAATGATTTCAGGACAAAGTTGTCGGGCACGAGCCGATGGCATTCCTGAATGAACACCAAATTTTCTAGCCGCATAACTACAGGCAGCTACCACACCTCTTTCTCTTCCGCCTACCATAACGGGTTTCCCTTTTAATTCAGGATTGTTCAGTACCTCTACCGAAACAAAAAACGAATCAAGGTCAAAATGGGCGATAATGCGTTGCTGCTTTTTCACCGCGTTAAGTTACTAATTTTTTTAGCGATAAATATCCAATAATCCATCGGGAAGTTTAACAAGCACTCTTTTTTTCTGGGTATCTATTTTTTCGAGTGATGCCTCATGGATCGGAATTAGTGCTTCATTACCATTGAGCATAATGGCAACTAAGATTTGATGTGGTTGTTCGATAACTTCAATGATTTCGCCTAAGTTTTCGCCTGCATTTACCAATTGAAAACCCAATAAAGAAATGGCTGCCGATTTGGCCGAATGTGCCGCAAAATCATCTGCTGTTAGCCATACCTCACGTGGCGTAAGTTTTCGCGCAATTTCGGGCGTATCTACGCCTTCTAATTTGATGAATACTTCACTTTCACTTTTCACTTTTGTTTCGGTTATGAAATAAGGCAAAAAGCTATCCTTAGAGGTTTCTACAAAAAGTTTTTTTAACCCTTTTAAGGCTGTTTTTTTGCCTAGGCTATGTTTCATAATTAATTCGCCTTTCAGGCCAAAGCTAGCGGCGAGTTTCCCTATTTTAAAGTATTGTTCCATGCGATCAAATATGTTCTTATGTTTCTACAAAAAAGCCCTGTAAAAAAATTACAGGGCTAGAAAGAACTTTATACAGTGTGAAATTATTCCTCTGTTTTATTTTCTTTTTCTTCGGAAGGTTCTGCAGCCGGAGCAGCTTCAGCAACTTTTCTTACTACCGGTTGGTTACGTGAATCTTGACGGGCTTTTTTGTGAGCCGATTGCCTTTTGGCAATATTTGCATCATGTTCAGCACTCCAAGCAGTAAATTTTTGCATTGCAACTGCTTCATCAAACAAACCTAAGCTTACGCCCCTTAACAAATGTTTCAGGAACAATACGCCTTTGAAAGAAAGGATACGGCGTACAGTATCAGTAGGTTGAGCACCTTTGTGCAACCAATCCAAGGCTTTCTGACGATCGACTTGAATGGTAGCAGGAACCGTTAACGGGTTGTAAGTACCAAGCTTCTGAATAAATTTGCCATCACGTGGGCTTCTGCCATCTGCTACTACAATAAAGTAGAAAGGTCTTTTCTTAGACCCGTGGCGTTGCAGTCTCATTTTTACAGCCATAAAAAATAGAAATTTTTTTGGGTTGTTAATAAATAGGGTTTATCCTCTAAAATTTTTAAAGGTAGGCGAAGATAATCACCTGTTTTAATATATCCAAATAAATACTACAAAGCTTGTATTAGATTGAAAATTAACACGGTATAATCCTTCGACTACCTCCAAAACTTCAATTATTGTGCAAAAAACTGGTGGAAATAAGGAATTGTTTCAATTCCCTTGTAGTAATTCGCCAAATTATATTTCTCATTTGGACTATGCAGATTATCGCTATCTAATCCAAATCCCATAAATACAATTTTAATGCCCAGTTCTTTTTCAAACAATGCACAAATTGGAATACTACCGCCACCACGCACCGGAATTGGCTTTTTACCAAAAGTTGTTTCCATCGCTTTTGCTGCAGCCAAATAACCTTTACTGTCAATCGGTGTCATATAGGGTTCACCGCCATGATGCAAACTTGCTTTTACTTGAACATTAGCCGGTGCAATTTTTTGCAGGTGCTGAATTAGTTTTTCCGTAATTACATCCGATGATTGATTAGGTACCAAACGCGCCGAAATTTTTGCAAATGCTTTGCTAGGCAAAACAGTTTTTGCGCCTTCTCCGGTATATCCGCCCCAAATTCCGTTTAATTCAATGGTTGGCCGGATGCCGGTTCTTTCATTTGTGGTGTAACCCTTTTCGCCCCACAATTCGGCAACCCCTAAATCTGCTTTATATTCTTCTTCATCAAAAGGTGCTTCTGCCATTAACTGTCTTTCTTCCGGCGTAGCCACCACTACATCATCATAAAAACCGGGGATGGTGATATGGTTATTCTCATCATGTAAAGAGGCAATCATTTTTGCCAAAATAGTAATCGGGTTTGCCACGGCCCCGCCATAAACGCCACTATGTAAATCACGATTTGGGCCGGTAA
>JBJOQA010000290.1:0-2996 GCA_046050225.1 Bacteroidota bacterium
TAATTTCTACCACAATTATTTCTTCCGTTGCGGGGTTCATCGCAAACTGTACATTACATCCGCCGGCAAAATTGCCCAAATTGCGCATCATGTTAATGGCGGTATTGCGCATCAATTGAAAAGCGGTATCGCTCAAAGTCATCGCAGGCGCAACGGTAATACTGTCACCGGTATGTACCCCCATCGGATCAAAGTTTTCAACCGTACAAATAATGGCCACATTATCCGCGTTATCGCGTAACAGTTCTAATTCATATTCTTTCCAACCCAATACCGCTTTTTCTACCAATACTTCGTGGATAGGGCTTGCCGTTAAAGCCCGATTCAAGGCTTCATCTAACTCATCCTTTTTATAAACAATACCACCGCCGGTTCCGCCTAAAGTAAAAGAGGGGCGCAACACTAACGGAAAGCCAATTTGTTGGGCAAATTCTTTTCCTTCCAAAAAGGAGTTGGCAATATGAGCCGGACAAACCGGGATACCCATTTCAATCATCCACTGCCTAAATTTTTCGCGGTCTTCGGCCTTGTCAATGGCTTTAATATCCACGCCAATCAAGGCTACACCGTATTTCTCCCATATACCCAATTCATCTACCTCTTTACAAAGGTTCAATGCTGTTTGGCCGCCCATGGTAGGCAATACGGCATCAATTTTTAAATCGGTGTCTTGCAGTTCTTCTAAAATTTGTTCAATACTTTCTACGGTAAGAGGTAGTAAATAAACTTTATCCGCCATCATCGGATCGGTCATAATAGTGGCCGGATTACTGTTAATCAGCGAAACTTTGATACCTTCTTCACGAAGACTGCGCGCCGCTTGGGTGCCGCTATAATCAAATTCGCAAGCTTGGCCAATAACAATAGGGCCGCTACCAATTATTAGTACTGAATGGATGGAAGTGTTTTGGGGCATGGTTGTTCAAACTTCGGTTGAAAAATAGCCCCAGTAGTAAAGTCTTTACTGAAGCGGCCAAAGGTACAATATTTGAATAAAATAGGAGCGAAAAAATGTAAAGCCGCTGCCATAAAGGGTTTGGACAGTATTTTTATAGGAACTTTTAATTTTTTGGCTGCCGACATTTGTTTTTTATGGCAGCATCGTTGTGTCACTCACTTCAACGGCAGTGCAGGAGGCATCAAACATTCATTTCCCTCAATTTTGACTCAACAAATCCTAACAAACTAATTGAATGGCTTCTACTTATATTTACCTAAAGATTGCATATGAAAAAGCTTCTCTATTGTTGCCTTATAGTGGGTTTTGTTGCCTGTAAATCAACCACGCCATCGCAAGAAAAAGCACCGGCAACTGCCCAATGGTTATTCGATGGTTTTGAAAAGGTAGACAGCCTCAATCCAATTTTGCAACCTTCTACGCTCGAAAAATTTAATTGCCCCATTACAGGACAGCCCATTGCTTGGAGTGGTAAAAATGTGCTTAATCCTGCAGCAATTGTAAAAAACGATACCGTGTATTTATTATTTAGGTCGCAAGACAGTGCCATGACCTCTCGTTTAGGTATTGCCGTTAGTAGCGACGGGTTACATTTTACCAAAATGGCCCAACCGGTATTTTATCCGGATAATGATACCATGAAAAAATACGAATGGAAGGGCGGGGTAGAAGATCCTCGGTTAGTGGAAGCCGAAGACGGACGCTATATTTTAACCTATACTTCGTATGATGGTAAAACAGCGCGCTTATGCTTGGCCACCTCTACCGATTTGCTGCATTGGACTAAGCATGGATTAGTTTTATCTGCACCACAGTATCAACAAACCTGGTCAAAATCAGGCGCCATTGTAGCCGAGTTACATAATGGTAAAATGATAGCCAAGAAAATTAATGGCAAGTACTGGATGTATTTTGGCGATACGCAATTGTTCATAGCCAGCTCAACCGATTTATTGCATTGGGAAGTATTAACTGATTTGGAATCCGGCAAGATGACGGCCGTGCTGCATCCGCGCGCCGGATATTTTGATAGCCGTTTGGTTGAGCCAGGGCCTTATGCGCTGTATCAAAATGATGGAATCTTGCTAATGTATAATTCAAGTAACGCTGCAAATTATAATGATACTACCTTGCCTAAATTTACTTATAGTGCAGGCCAGGCCTTATTTAGCGCCACCAAACCTTATCAATTAATCGACCGAGCAAAACATTATTTTCTTACACCCGATAAACCGTATGAAAAAACCGGAGAAGTAAATAATGTTTGCTTTGCCGAAGGACTCGTTCAATTCAAAGGAAAATGGTTTTTATATTATGGTACCGCCGATTCGCGCATTGCGGTAGCGGTTAAATCACTAAAGCCGATTGATTAAAGCTGAAATAGTTTGTAATTAAAACTGATGGTAAATAGCAAATGTCCATCTACATGCGAATGATCCGCTTGGGCAATCAACAAGGCGCCGTTTACCCTTTCGGTTTCAATGTCTTTTCCAAAATGTAACATATATTGGCCTGAAAGCGAGCAATCAAATTTGGGTGTAATATTTAGGTGTGTTCCCAAACCGGCTTGGGTAGCCATACTCAGCCTACTCGCGCTATTGCTTCTATTACCTATTTCAAAAACTTGTGTTTTATCAAAACAATGACCGGCGATGAGATAAGGTTTTAAAAATCTTTCAAAGTCATTGTTTTTATCAAAATAATACATCAATGACCATCCAATATGATAATCATTGCGGGCTGTTGCACTGGTTTTGGAGGTGATATAATCTAAGTACCACTCTGTATTCAGGCGCTTACTAATTTGCAGCCGCCATTGTCCGCCAATGCCGATACCTGTAGCCGCATCGCTGTTAAATGAGCTAACGGTGTTGCGCGTTCCTAAACTAAAAACCGGGCGAAATTTAGAAGTTTCAGATTGGGCTTGTGCAATAGATGCAACAAGCAACAGCGTTGCTGTGATGGTTAAACGTGTCATGGTAAATGGTTTAAGGTAGAGTTGCTGCAATGCCTATTTACCAATTTTAGTGCCATCCAA
>JBJOQA010000291.1:0-3073 GCA_046050225.1 Bacteroidota bacterium
TTAGGTTAATTTTTTGCATGAATAACCAAATGTTTACGTTGATGCTTTTTCCGGCATTGAGCGCAAAATCACTTTTGCCTAGGGGCGCCGCACCGGGGCGATTGTACACATAACTACCGGCGTTGGCATAATTGGTTTCATCGGTATAATTATTAAAGCCGATGTCTAAAATAACCCAGTTGGTACTTACGTTTGATTTGCTTTTACGCGAGTAGTTCCAATAGTTATTGTTGTCTTGCTTTTTTTCGGCCAATTTAGCAGAATCGGAAGCGGATGTATTTTTAGCACCCCCTTTTTTAACGATTACGATATTGCCTACGCGAATGGTATCGGCATTTTCAGGGTTTGTTTCGGTTTGTGCCCACGCTGAGGTACAAAACATGGCTGCGGCCATCACGGTAAATAGCTGTTTCATGGTAATGATCTAAAATGTTGTGTAATTTATTGAACCGCGAAGGATAGGTTGGCCACTTTTACGTCGCCATCACTATTGCTAACTTTAGCATTTCTCTCCAAAGTGCGTTTAACCTTTTTCAAAAATCCGCGGAGTTTGGTTTTCTTATTTCTTCCCGCATCATCGTCTTCATCAAAAGAGGCAAAAGGTGCTTCTCTTTCTGTAAACGCAACTTGGGTATATCCAATATTATCAGCAGGATTGTTCTTAACGGCCGTTTCAGAACTCATACCTGTTTGATTGGCATTGGTTTCTTGAACTGATGAAGTTGATACGATTGGGCTAGGCAAATTGTTACTCGGTTTAGGAAAATTTTCTGCAATATTATTTTCCTGCCCTTTTTGTTGTACATCCACATCGTTTGCCACATTGGTATTAGGCTGATTTGTAGGAATGGTAATATTTTGCATAGCCGGGTTAGGGGTGCTTTGCGCTGCTGCCTGACTATTATAATCGTTCGTATGGGTGTCGGGCTGAGCGATTACCGCCTGATTAACCACTTGATTATTACTGCCTGTTGCGGCAGGAGCAGCCGGTTTTACGGCAAATCCATCCGGATTGTTGTTGTTACTAGTGGTTTGGGTGTATTTCCATCCGCCATATAATACGGCCAAGCCTAACATCGCTGCAGCAGCCATTTGCCACCACTTAAACGGAATTACGCGGGCTTTTTCTTCTTTGCGATAGAGCGAAGCCTTATCGGCAAATACCACTGTTTCGGCAGCATCTAATTGCGTTTGTTGCAAAAGGGTCCATTCGGCCTGATAGGCAGGTTCTAAAGCAAGTTTTGCCTGAACGGCTGCTTCGTTGGCCGGGCTTAATTCTTTATCTAATAGTAGCAACAAATCGGTGGTGCTACTTTCTAATTTAAATAAATCGGCCTTGTTAAAGGTAATTTCGGGTTCGGGCTGTAGTACGGCTTCTTGTAAAAGTTGTAATTCGGCTTTCAAATCAGGATTTTCATCCAAGAAACAATCCACGGCAAGTTTTGCGGCAGCAGACAGCTCCCCGTCTACATATTGCAGCAAAAATTCTTCGTAATTGTTTCTATTAATTTGCATTGTTTATTATTATACTACGTTTTCGGGGTGTACGATATAATCGCGCAATTGAATACGTGCACGATGTAAATATACTTTAACTTGGCTTTCGCTCAAACCGGTAATTTTTCCAATTTCTTCGTAACTATAACCTTCATAATCTTTCAGCATTACCAGGCTGCGTTGGGTTTCGCTTAATCGGCTTAATGCTTCATGTAACACCTTTTGTGCATCGTTATGATGGCGATAACTCACTTTAGCCGATTCAGCAAACTCCTCCTTTAACACCACTTTTTTCTGTCTGCGTATATGGTCAATCATTTGATTGTAGGCCACGGTAAACAGATAGCTTTTGCAACGGGCAAATTCAATTTGATCTCGGTTCACCCACATTTTTTCAAAGGAAGCCTGTATGATATCACGGCTATCCTCTTCATGCCTGAGGTTCTTCAGGATGAAGCGATACACGTTATCCGCGTACAAGTTTACACATTGATTATACTCTTTCTCAGTCATACAGTAGCCGGTGCAACAGGTGATTTTTATTTAAAGGCTGTTCTTAATACGTAGAAGCAGCTTCAAAGTTACAGTTCTTGCAAAATTTTTTATTACCGCCGGTGGAATGGCAATATAATTAATTGAAAATCAATAATTAAGCTTGTGAAACTAAAATGGGGCGAATATAATAATCGCCGGGAATGGTGGAGTTAGACTTTTGTTTTTCTTGACTGCATTCGGTAGCCTTACAAGGATGGGCCTGCGGCGATTTGGCAGCCGCATCTTTACAAGCCGCATATACCAATACACTAACAGAGGCGATTGCAATACTTACTAGTATTAAGATGGGGTATTTGGCAGTCATTTTCAGTGTGTTTTGGATAAAACGAAAGTAAGGTTCAGAAAGTTACAGTTGCTAGAAATAAATGTTAAATCTTTCTCAACGGTTTAAAATTAGAAAGCCACGGGGATGTACATTTGTACAAATAACGATGCAATATGAACCAAAACTTTGTAAATAGAATCGCTGCAGAAGTGCAGGAAATTGAAGCAGCAGGCCTGTTAAAAAAGGAGCGCATTATTGCCAGTGAGCAAGGCGCCGAAATTACCGTTGGAGATAAAACCGTATTAAACTTTTGTGCTAATAACTATTTGGGTTTGTCAAGTCATCCAAAAGTGTTGGAAGCAGCTAAAAAATACATCGATCATCGCGGTTATGGCATGAGCAGCGTACGTTTTATTTGCGGAACGCAGGATATTCATAAAGAGTTGGAGCATAAAATTGCGCAATTTTTGGGCACCGAAGACACGATTTTATATGCTGCAGCATTTGATGCCAATGGCGGTGTTTTTGAACCTTTATTTAATGAGCAAGATGCCATTATTAGCGATGCTTTGAACCATGCCAGTATTATTGACGGCGTGCGTTTATGTAAGGCGCAACGTTATCGTTACGAGCACAACAATATGGCCGATTTAGAAGCCAAGCTGCAAGAAACGGCATCGCTGCGCAGCAGAATAATTGTTACGGACGGCAGTTTTAGTATGGATGGCACTATTGCCCAGTTAGATAAAATCTGCG
>JBJOQA010000292.1:0-6417 GCA_046050225.1 Bacteroidota bacterium
TACCTTAACTTTTGGTTGTATTTTGACCTCTCATCAATTAACTATTTTTTATGCACCGATCATCAACTTCTTGGTATAGTCCGGCCCTAGGTAAAGAAATGCCTATCGCCACTTATGGTAATTATGGTTTTGCATTATTGTTAGTTCCAACAGCTGGTGCTGATTTTCAGGAGTATGAGCGTTTTCAGCTAATTGATCACTTGGCACCTTATATTAATTCGGGCAAATTGAAGATATTTTCAATCGATAGTATTAATAAAGAAAGTTGGATGAATAACGACATGCTGGGTGAGCATAAGGCAATTAGGCATAATCAATATAACCAATATGTGTACAATGAAGTCATTCCTTTTATAAAAAATAGTACCTCTTGGGATACCCCCATTTATATTGCAGGTGCTTCTTTAGGTGCCTTGCATAGTATGAATTTGTTTTTAAAGCGTCCTGATTTATTAAGCGGCGTTATTGCCATGAGCGGTGTTTATGATTTAACCGAATACACAAAAGGTTTTTTTGATGAGCAAGTATATTTTAATTCGCCGGTTCATTATATCCCCAATTTGTCGGACCATGGCATTTTAGAACAAATTCGCAGAAGTAAGCATATTCATATCTTAACCGGCTCGGGCGATTTTGAAGCGCCTGATGCGGCTCAAAATTTTGCAGGAATTTTATATAACAAGGGAATCGATTACGAACTTAGTGTTTGGGGCTCGGAATGGAAGCATGATTGGCCTACTTGGCGTGCCATGTTGCCCTTATGGATTGATACACGGTTTTAAAATCTATTTTTTAATACAAGGGTGCCATTTTGGTACCTTTTTTTATGCACGGAATCGGCTGTTTTCAAATGATTGAATCAACTATTACACTTACATTTACGGCATGGAGAAAAAGTTGTTTTTGTTAGATGCTTATGCCCTTGTGTTCAGGGCTTATTATGCATTAATTAGAAGTCCGCGTATTACCAGTACCGGACGAAATACCAACGCGCAATTTGGCTTTACCAATACATTGTTGGATTTAATCAATAATCAAAAACCCACGCATATGGCCGTGTGTTTTGATACGCATGCGCCTACCGAAAGGCATACCGATTTTGCCGACTACAAAGCCAATCGGCAAGAAACGCCTGAAGATATTTCTGCGGCGGTGCCGGATATAAAAAAAATCATTGAAGGATTTAATATTCCAGTAATTGCCATTGATGGTTATGAAGCAGATGATGTAATAGGAGCTTTGGCCAAGAAAGCAGAATTGGCGGGCTATGAAGTATATATGGTTACACCGGATAAAGATTACGGCCAATTGGTATCAGAACATATCAAAATTTACAAGCCGCCCTATCAAGGCGGAACTTTTGAAATATTAGGCCCGGAAGAGGTTTGTAGTAAATGGGGTATTAACAATGTTAGTCAGGTGATTGATATGCTCGGCTTAATGGGCGATGCCGTTGATAATATCCCGGGTGTAAAAGGAATTGGGGAGAAAACAGCCGCAAAGTTATTGCAAGAGTATGGCAATATTGAAAATGTGTTGGCTCAAGCCGATCAAATTAAAGGGGCGGTTGGTGAAAAAATTAGAGCCGGAAAGGATATGGCTTTGATGAGTAAAAAATTGGCCACCATCATTTTAGATGTACCGGTTGAATTTCATGAAGAAGATTTTAGAATTAAAGAGCTGAATAAGGAGATGTTGAAAGAGGTATTTGAACATTTAGAGTTTAGAACCTTTGCCAAGCGCTTATTGGGAGAAGAGATTGCATTACCGGCACCAATTACCGTAGCGCAGGAAGCCGGACAGGTGCAGTTGGATTTGTTTGGAAACGCCGTTGCAACCCCGTCACCTGCTGTAAGTAAAGCGGTTGTCGCACCTTCCTTGTTTGGAGAGGCTGATGAAGCGGCCTTACCTGCATTTGCATCTGCAAATATTGAAAACACACCGCATACATATCATTTAGTACAAACGGAGGAAGATGTTCGATTGCTAGTAGAGAAATTACAAGGGTATTCAGAAATATGTTTTGATACCGAAACCACCGGTGTTGACCCGAATTTGGCCGAATTGGTAGGGATGAGTTTTTCAGTGGAGAAGGGAGCGGCTTATTATGTGCCATGTGCTTCGGATAGAAACACCGTACTCGATTTATTGAAACAATTTGCTCCATTGTTTGAAAATGAAACCATTACTTGGGTTGGTCAAAATATCAAGTTTGATTTATTGATGTTGAAATGGTATGGGTTTGAATTAAAAGGGAATTTATTTGATACCATGTTGGCGCATTATGTGATTGATCCGGATGGCAAACGAAGTATGGATGTTTTAAGCGCAAAGTATTTAGGTTATCAACCGGTTTCAATAACTGAATTAATCGGTAAAAAAGGCAAGGATCAAGGAAATATGCGCGATGTAGCGTTAGATAAAATTGCCGAATATGCAGGTGAGGATGCAGATATAACGTTACAATTAAAGCAAGTGTTTGCGCCGCAATTGGGCGAATTGAAAGTTGACAAGGTGTTTCATGAAGTTGAAAATCCATTGGTGAAAGTGCTAACGGATATGGAATTTGAAGGCATAAAAATTGACCGTGAATTTTTAAATGATTACAGTGTTGTTTTAGAAAAGGAAGCGAAACTATTTGAGGATGCTGTTTATGAGCAAGCAGGCGTAAGATTTAATTTGGCAAGCCCGAAGCAATTAGGGGAAGTGCTGTTTGAAAAAATGCAGTTAGATCCGAAGGCCAAAAAAACTAAAACCGGTCAATATGCAACCGGTGAAGATGTGTTGGCGAAGTTGGCTAATCAACATAAAATTTGCAATGATATTTTATCTTTTCGAGAGTTGACAAAGTTGAAAAATACTTATGTAGATGCATTGCCATTATTGGTGAATCCTAAAACCGGACGAGTGCACACATCTTATGCGCAAGCGGTTGCCGTTACCGGCAGATTAAGTAGCAACAATCCTAACCTGCAAAACATTCCTGTACGTACAGAGCGTGGACGAGAAATTAGAAAAGCATTTGTGCCGCGCGATGAAAATCATGTGTTGGTATCGGCAGATTATTCGCAAATTGAATTAAGAATTGTAGCAGCAATTAGTGGCGACGTTAATATGTGTGCCGCTTTTAGAGAAGGAAAGGATATTCATACGGCAACAGCTGCAAAGGTTTTTGGCGTAGAAGAGGCGGACGTTACGAAGGAAATGCGTTATAGAGCCAAGAGTGTAAATTTTGGAATTATCTACGGGCAAGGTGCATTTGGCTTGGCCGAAAATTTGGGCATTTCGCGTACGGAGGCAAAGGAGATTATTGATAATTACAAGAAACAGTTTCCCAATATTCAGCAATACATGGATGATACAATAGCGTTTGCCAAAACAAATGGTTATGTAGAAACATTAATGGGCAGAAAGCGTTGGTTGAAAGATATTACCAGTGCCAATTTTACGGTTCGCGGTTTTGCGGAACGAAATGCCATTAATTCACCGATTCAGGGAACGGCTGCCGACATGATTAAATTGGCCATGATTGCGATACATCAAGCTTTTAAAGAAAGGGCCTTTCAAAGCAGAATGTTGTTGCAAGTGCATGATGAATTGATTTTTGATGTGCTAAAATCGGAATTAGAAGAAGTAAAAGCGGTGATTTTAAGTTGTATGCAACAGGCCTTGGCTTTGCCAAATGAAGTGCCTACCGAAGCAGAGGTAGGTGAGGGGAATAGTTGGTTGGAGGCGCATTAAAATGTAGCAATCAATTGATGTATTTTGTTTTTTAGGGCCATCCTACATCTTTAATAAATTAAGCATGAAAACAAGCTTGTTGACGATTTTGTTGCTGATTTGCCATGTAATTGCAACGGGTCAAAATTGTAAAGTAGTAGTTGATTCTTTGGTCGGAAATTATACCGGCGATTGCAAAAAAGGATTAGCACACGGTAAGGGAGAAGCTAAAGGAATTAACCACTATATTGGAGATTTTGTAAAGGGATATCCAGAGGGTGTTGGAAAGTGTGATTGGTCAAATGGTAATTGGTATGAAGGCGAATGGAAAGAAGGGAAGTTTAACGGTCATGGCACTTTTCATCAACATACTATCAATAGCGATAGCGCCATTGAACTGTCGGGGTTTTGGAAAAATGGTATTTATGTGGGGATATACGAAAAGCCATATTTTATTCAATCAGAAACGAATAATATTAGTGGCATTGCGGTTCGAAAAGTGGATGAAGCTTTTCAGCAGATTGCAATTCAGGTAAAAACTACTACTGGTGGCGCTTTGTCAAATTATTCAAATATTATTCCGAAAGCAAAGCTTACCAATGTTCAAGTATTTGCAGGTAGTTATACCCAACTAATCAATGATGAATTTTCTTCGGTTGTACAAAGCAATTTTATTTTAAGGGAGGTTGTATATCCCTTTCGTGCTATTTTTTCTTTTGAAACACCCGGCAAAACAGTTGGTGTTGAAAGGGTAACGATCGAGGTTTTTGATTCGGGCAATTGGGTGGTTGGTTTCAACATTGAGAATTGATGAAAATAGGGTGCAAATGCCGGAAAAATACTACCCGGTGGCTCACCCCTTAGGGGTGAGCCACCGGGTAGTATTTTTCACCGTCCCCAACAAGAAAAACACCCCAAATCCCCCCAATATTCCCCATTTTTTCTCTACCCCGCTGCTGCATATTGCAGGCTTAATTCAAACATGTTAATATGCCCATTGCACGCGATTTAATCTCCCCCTATTTACCCGAAAATTTTTATCATATCGTATTAAAAAGTATCGACGGACTGCCTTTATTCGGCGATCCATCCGATTATTACGTATTTCTTACTCGGTTTCAACAATTCTTACACCCGGTTATGGATGTTTGGGCATACGCGTATCTCACCAACCATACCCACCAAGTTTGCAAAACAAAATCAGTGGATACGATAAAAGCCACCCTAGAAAAGCGACCAAAAGAACAAAAAACCATTGCCATGAAAAGATGGCTGGAGGCCCCCCAAGATGAGGCTTTGTTTCACGATTTGGTACAGCGACAAATGAATAGTTTTCTCGTGTCATTTTCAATTTATATTAATTTAAAATACCAACGCAAAGGCGGAATATTTCAAAAGCCACACAAACGCAAATTAATTGCAGATCATTCCTATTTGCAACATGCCATTATCTACACCCATACCAATCCACAAAAACATCAGTTGGTAAAAAACTTCATGACCTATCCCTATTCTTCTTACCAACCGATATTGAATTCAAATAGTCATTTTGTAAAAACAGGAGATGTGCTAGATTTTTTTGACAACTTGGAAAACTTTATCCAACTACATTCCAATCAACTGCCGTACATTTATAGCAACGATTATTCAAATACGCAAAGCGATCTTAATAACAACGCTGCGCAATTCAAACCATTTGCCAATGCATTTTGCTAATAAAACAGTTTTAATAACAGGCGCATCTCGTGGTATCGGAAAAGCAATCGGACTTCGTCTTGCTGCCGAAGGGGCCAATATTGTAATAGCCAGTAAAAGTGTTGAAGAAAATCCAAAACTTGGCGGTACTATTTTTTCTGCCGCCGAAGAAATGGAAGCAGCAGGAGGAAAAGCTCTAGCCGTGGCTTGCGATATTCGCTTCGAAGATCAAATTCAAAATGTAATCGATCAAACAGTTGCTAAATTTGGTGGCTTAGATATATTAGTAAATAACGCTTCGGCCATTAACCTTACCAATACCGAACAAACAGAGCCTAAACGCTACGATTTGATGCACGATATTAATGTACGTGGTACATTCATGGTGAGCAAAGCTTGTATTCCTTTACTTAAAAAATCAACCAATGCACATATCCTAAACCTATCACCGCCATTGAGTTTAGATATGAAATGGTTCGCGCCACATTTAGCCTATACCTTGAGTAAATTCAATATGACCATGATTGCGCTGGGCTTGGCAGCCGAACTTAAAAAATACAATATTGCGGCAAATTCACTTTGGCCTCGAACTACTATTGCAACGGCAGCCGTTAAAAATTTATTGGGAGGAGAGATGTTGATGAATATGAGTCGCACTACCGATATTATCGCTGATGCAGCCTATTATATCTTACGTCAACCGGCAACAACTTGCACCGGCAATAGCTTTATTGATGAGGAAGTGTTGGCAAAAGAAGGAATTACAGATTTAGCAAAATATGCAGTAGTTCCCGGCGCTAACTTATACACCGATTTGTTTGTGGAGAAATAATCTATTTATACGTTGCTTTCAGCCGCTTTGTTGTTTTTCCACCAGCGAAAGGCAATTACGCCAACAATTAGTAATGGGGTAATCATTAAATAGATAATACCACTATTCATTCCTTCTGCAGGTTTTTCTCCCATTTGTTGGGATGTTTTTGCGCACAATGAACACTGTGC
>JBJOQA010000293.1:0-8371 GCA_046050225.1 Bacteroidota bacterium
TGGAATGATTATGAAGATATTGCCATGAAATTGTACGAACGTTTTGGCGATGATTTTACCGAAAGTAAAATTTACCGCATTCGTTTTACCGATTTGCACAAATGGGTACTTGAAATTCCAAAATTTGAAGGCAAGCCTGAAGACAGTAATGAAGGACATTTAGAAATGATTCAGAGCACTTGGGTTTACGAATGGCGTGATAACCAAAAATAAATCTAAGTCAGCCGTTTAATTAACCTAGGCTTGGTTGATTTTCCGGCAATTTTGCCGTTTTTCATCTGCTTTAGCAAATAAATTAAGTGTACTTTAGTGCCTGAAAACATGGTATGAAACTGATTATTGCCTTTTTACGACTCATCCGCTGGCCCAATCTAATTTTCATAGCCTTAACTCAATCGTTATTTTATTACTGCATTATACAGCCTGCTTTGCAGCCGAGTTATTTTGCATTGGAGGATGCGTTAACCAGTTCCTTAGTCGGATGGTTAATAGGAGCTTCTATCTGCATCGCCGCAGGCGGATATATCATCAACGACTATTTTGATATTAATATCGACCAGGTGAATAAGCCGGCAAAAATGGTGGTAGACAAAATTATCTACCGCAGGTATGCAATTCTTTGGCATATCTTTTTAACCCTTGCCGGTTTAGCCGCCAGTTTTTATGTAGCCATGCACTCAAGCTGGTTTGTATTTATTGCCAATGTAGTATGTGCCGTATTTCTATGGTTTTATTCTACCACATTTAAGCGCAGATTGCTGTCAGGAAATTTGATTACCAGTGCGCTAACTGCATGGACGATTTTAGTATTGTACTTTGCAGTTAATGTGAGCTTTTGGCGCCCCGGCAGTATGACGCCTGATTTGGCCCTTGCCATGCAAAAAATATTCAAGTTCGCCATTTTGTATGCAGGTTTTGCCTTTATCGTTTCCCTAATTCGAGAAGTGATAAAAGATATGGAAGATGTAGAAGGGGATAGACGTTATCACTGTCAAACAATGCCTATTGCTTGGGGCATGCAAACCGCCAAAGTATTTGCAGCGGTTTGGTTGGTGGTATTAATCGGTGCTTTGATTATACTTCAGTTTTATGCATGGCAATTAGGATGGTGGTGGAGTGCTCTTTATATCTTAATCATCCTTGTTATTCCGCTATGCAAATTATTGTGGCAGTTAAAATTGGCCCTATATAAAAAAGATTATTCCGAGCTCAGTAAATGGATCAAGTTGATTATGTTGGCCGGTATTTTATCGATGGCCGTGATTTATTTTTCCACTAAAGGGTTCAATGTGTAATCATTTTGAATATGCAATTCCAAAGAAAAATTATACTTGCTTCGCAATCGCCAAGGCGTAAACAACTGCTTGAATGGGCCGAAATTCCGTTTGAAGTAATGGTTAGCGATGCAGATGAATCTTTTCCGGCTGCTATGCCGGTTGGCGAAATTGCTACTTTTATTGCACGTCAAAAAGCCCAAGCAATTTATCATCAATATGAGGAGGCCAAACATGCAATTATCATTGCCGCTGATACCATTGTGGTGATTGACGGGCAAGTATTGGGCAAACCGGTTGATGAGAAAGATGCTTGCAGGATGATTGAATTATTGCAAGGCAAGGCCCATGAAGTAATAACGGGCGTTGTTATTTTGCATCCACAAAAAACCATTGAATTTGCTGATTGCACTACAGTGAACTTCCATCCACTCAGTAAGGAGCAAATCAATTTCTATATAAAAAAATACCAACCATTTGATAAAGCCGGATCCTATGCCATTCAAGAATGGATCGGGGTTGTTGGCATCCAATCTATTCAGGGTGATTTTTACAATGTAATGGGCCTTCCGGTTAGCAGGGTGGTGCAATCATTGATGCAGTTGCCCGCTTAACGGAATTTCAAATGGTATGAATGAAAAATTATTCCAGTTTATCTGGCAGTTCCAGTATTATAACTGGCAACAACTTGCAACTGTGCAGCAAGAAAAATTAGTGGTCCTGCATCCTGGCCAATTAAATGCTGATCAAGGGCCTGATTTTCTCAATGGAAAAATTATGGTTGGTGCTACCACTTGGGTAGGAAGTATTGAATTACACTTGCGTACTTCAGATTGGGATTTGCATCAACATTCAAACGACCCCAATTACAGAAATGTAATTTTGCATGTTGTTTGGGAGCATGACAAATCAATGAAATTGCCGATTCCGGTGCTTTCCTTGCAAGAGCGTGTGGCCATGTCGATGCTGGATCGCTATCGTCAATTGATGCAACAGCAATTTTTTATTTCTTGTTCTCCATTTTTAAAAAATCTTCCAAGTTTATTAGTTACTAATTGGAAGGATCGCTTATTGGCTGAGCGTTTGCAACAGAGATCCAAGCGTATTTATCAAATACATCAATTGTGTAAAGGGCATTGGGAGGAAGTGTTGTGGCGTTTGTTGCTACGTAACTTTGGACAAAAAGTGAATAGCGATGCGTTTGAGCAAATTGCAGAAAAATTGCCGTACAATTTAATTTGCAGGTATCAAACTCAGATACAACAACTCGAAGCTTTACTACTCGGTCAAGCAGGTTTACTTAAATCTGAATTTGAGGATGCCTATGTTAAAATGTTGCAAAAAGAGTTTTTTTATTTGGCTCGAAAACATCAATTACAACCCATTCAAATACCGATATTTTTTTTACGGATGCGTCCGGCTAATTTTCCAACCATTCGTTTGGCACAGTTGGCAGCCTTAATTCACCGTCAACCTCATATTTTAAGCAAAATGAAGTTGGCGAAAAATTTAACCGAATTGCAAAGTTTGTTGGATGTGACGGCCAATGATTTTTGGCACTATCATTATCGCCTACACGAAAAAACGGCTTATGCCGAAAAGCACTTAGGCAAGAATATGATTGATAATATTTTGCTGAATACGATATTGCCTTTTTTGTTTGCCTATGGCAAGATGATGAAAGAAATTGCCTTACAACAAAATGCATGGCAATGGATGCAGGAATTGGCACCTGAGAATAATACAGTCGTAAAACAATTTAGGCAACAAGGCATTGAAGTGAATTCTGCCGGCGATACGCAAGCCTTACTTACCTGCAAGCAATATTATTGCGATGCCAAACGCTGTTTAGATTGTATGATTGGCACGCATTTGTTGAATCCGTCCGGTTCGTAATGTTCGCTAGAAAAATATTGGGAAGCCCATAGGTAATACCGTAATTTCGATGGTATGATTACGCCTGATGCACTTCAAAACTATTATTTGTTAGATAGTCCGCTTGGTCAGATAGGTATTGCAGATAACGGGCAATTTATTACAGGTGTAAGTTTTGCCGACGGAAAAACGTCGCTGCAAAACACTACACAAAATCCATCGCCATTGGCACAAATGGTTGTGCAACAATTGAGTGCCTATTTTGAAGGTAAGTTGGAAGCGTTTAATTTACCCATTCGGCAAGCGGGTACGCCGTTTCAATTGCAGGTTTGGAACCTGTTGCAACAAATTCCTTTCGGAACAACTTGGAGTTATATGCAATTGTCGAGGAAATTGGGCAACGAAAAAGCTATTCGTGCAGTAGGCACAGCCAATGGAAAAAACAATGTAGTAATTATTGTTCCTTGTCATCGAGTAATTGGAACAAATGGGCAACTTGTGGGATTTAGTGGTGGGCTATGGCGCAAGCAATGGCTGCTGGAACATGAAGCCAGGTGGAAACACGGAATGCAAACTTTATTTTAGCCCTTTAAATCCATCGAAGTGAAAGTCAATGGCAACAATTGATCTGCTCGCTCAATGATGTAAATTTCGCCGGTTAGGCCGGATAAAATGATGCGGATGGGATGTTTAACGCGCTCCTCATATTCAGACAATGCCTGACGACACATTCCGCATGGCGATATAGGAAAATCACTCTTTCCATTTAAATTGTGATAACTAATTGCCAAAGTGATAATGGCTTTGTCTGGAAAAATCATTGCAGCATTTCCCAATAGCACGCGTTCTGCACAAATACTTACCGGATAAGAGGCATTCTCTTGATTGGTACCATAAACCACTTCTCCGTTTTCTAAAACGGCTGCAGCACCCACATGAAAGTTGGAGTAGGGTGCATAGGCTTGCCGCGTGATCTGGCGGGCTTTTTCTAGCAAACTTGCATCTGCGGCAGCTAATTCATTTTCGGAGGCGTAAACTTCAACCTCTAGGTTAATTGCTTTTATCTTCATGTAGCTGTTTAAATTATGAATCGCTGCCGTTGGGCAGCGATTCAACTTATTTGATCACTCTAAGTTAACTATTTTATTGATTTAAAAATTCTTTTCCAACGTGGACCGCCTTCATAACTAAACCAAATCAAGGAGGCCTTTCCTACTACATGATCCTCAGGTACAAATCCCCAATAGCGACTATCTAATGAGTTGTGTCGATTGTCACCCATCAACCAATAGTAATCCATTTTAAAAGTGTAGCTCGTAGCTTCTATTCCATTTAAAAATACCTTGCCATTTTTTTGTTCTACTTTATTGCCTTCGTAGGTGGCAATACAACGTCCGTAACGAATTAGGTTGTCTTGTGTTAAGGGAATTGAAACGCCTTTTTTAGGAATCCAAAGTGGTCCGAAATTATCAACCGACCAACCTTTGGCGGCAGAATAATAAGGAAAGATTTGATAGTCGGGTGCACGAATAATATCTTCTAAAACATAACCGGCAGGCAGCTTGAGTGCTTTTCTTTCGGCATTGGTAATATTTACTTCGTACGAATGCGTTGCTGCAGCCGGCATTTGCACGTCTCCTTGACTCATACGAATATGGATGCCCATATTTTCTAAGGCTGTTTCATCCGGAAAAGGTTGATTGGCCGGAGGTGTTAAGCGATAATATCTTTCTGCATCCGGTAAAAAATCTTGGGGTTTGCCATTAATCATAACTTGGCCGTTTATAATTTGCAAACTATCTCCGGCAATGGCAACGCAACGCTTAATAAAATTTTCTCTTTTGTCAACTGGGCGGGTAACCATCAAATCGCCAAAGTTTAGATCAATGATTTCACGGGCTTTTGCCTCAGTTACTTTAAAGCTGTCAATTACATCTCGAATGGTTTGATAATAAGTTCTTCTGGAGCCGAAATTTTCTTCATCATTAATTAAGGTATCATTTGCCGGAAAATTAAATACTACGGCATCATTACGATGAATAGGTGATTTAAACCAGCGCGTGTAAGGTATATGGATGGCTTCTGAATAAGCCTTTACATTTAAGAACGGAATGGTATGATGCACAAAAGGCATTGCAATAGGTGTATTTGGAATGCGTGGTCCATAGGCCGATTTGCTTACAAACAAAAAATCGTTTACCAACAAAGATTTTTCCATTGAAGGAGAAGGGATGGTATAGGCTTCAAATACGAAAGTACGAATAAGCGTTGCGGCAACTATTGCAAAAGCAGCTGCGTCAATCCATTCGCGCCCGCCCGATTTTTTATAATTACTTACTACTTGCTCACCGGCATAGCGCTCATCTTTTGAATAACCCAAATATGGAAAATAAATAAAAGGTAGAAATACGGTTAATGCATGGTGGCCTACGCCGAATCTTCCAAAATGCTCTACAAATTTGATGGTAATCCAAATGGTTACAAATTGTCCGGCTACCGGAACAAGTTGAAAAAAGAACCAATAAATTTTCAGGTTCATTTTAGAAACCATGCACCAAGTGTTATAAAAGGGTACTAAGGCTTTCCAAGGTTCGATGCCGGCTTTTTTAAACATACCGTACATGCCAATATGCCAACCAATTGTGGCTACAATAAAGATGATCCAACCAATACTCATGAGTTGTAAAATTTCGTGATTCGTCAAAAATACCAATATTAAAGGTTTGGGCAATAATTACCTTTATTTTGTTAAGATTTGTTTAACGCTGTTTTTTATGAGTGGGTTTCGCGGCTTAAGTGCGGTAAATGGCGTGGATGCAAAATTGAATCCTATATGGTTTTTTGTAATATTTTGAGATAATTTGCTGTTTTTATTAAACGGCTCCCATACCAACTGAACATTTCTCCATCTACTAATATCACTTTACTAGTAGGTAAAATTGCTTGAAGTGCAGCAATATGTTTCTCTTTAAAAGGGTAGGGTTCGGAGGATAAGAATAGCAATTCAGGTTTAACTTCTTTTAACCATTCTTCAGAAATGGTGGGATAGCGATTAAAGGTGGCGCATACATTTTTAAATCCGGCACGCGATATTATATCATGAATAAAAGTGTCTTTGCCTACCGACATATAAGGCGATTGCCAAATGAGGTAGCAAGTTGAAATTAAAGTTGTTGGAGTTGAAATTTGTTGAAAGTTGTTTTCAATTTGATTGACGATCTCGTTCGCTTTGGGTAAAGTTTGGGTTAATCTTCCGATATCTCGAATCATTTGGATGGCATCTGATAAATCATTTACATCTGTAACCCAAACCGGAAATTCCTCCGCAAGGGCAAGCACCTCTTCTTTTATGTTTTCCTCCTTATTTGCTATAATAAGATCGGGCTGTAAAGCTCGAATTCGATCTAAATGAATTTGTTTGGTGCCGCCTATTATTTGTTTTTCTTTTTTCCAATGCCCTGGGTGAATACAAAATTTAGTAATACCCAAAACCTCCTCATTTAGTTGTAAATCAAAAAGAAGTTCTGTTTGAGAGGGAACCAGCGATACAATTCGAGTCGGTTTATACAAAAGTGCTGTTGCATCAAGAAGCATCATGCAGTAAAAATAAGCAACGGTATTGATTTGTAAGGAAAAGTTGAAGAGGAAATGCTGACGAAAAAACAAAAACTTCCACAGCTGTTTGTAGTTTTCATAGGCTGTGGAAGTGAATTTGCGAATTAACTTGTTCAAGGCTAATTCTGGGGATCTTTAATACTTTGAGGGGTTTCCTCTCCAGAAATACATTTACTTCTGGTTTCAGTGTGTTCGGTTTTTCCGTGCCATCATCGCTTTCTACAGCATAGGCGTTTTCAGATATTGGTTTTTCTGGTCTTTCGGGTCATCATCGCTTTTTAAAGCATAAACCCAGGATAATGGAACATTGGTTTTTTCGAATCATCATCGCTTTTTACGGCATAGATTCAGGATTTGAATTCTGGTTTTTTTCTAAGAATTGGATTTTTAGTTTTCAATAGGAAATCGTTCATTGTTTCTTTTGTTTGGACGACAGATTATAAACGGCGGATTGTAAATTTTATTTTGTAGAAAGAAAAAAAGAAGTTGACTGATATTGAATTTCGACAGCTTTACAAAGATGTTGGATAATCAATGGTGTCTGGTTTTTTAATGGATGTTGGATTTGGATGGATTGATAACTAAAACATATCAATCAACTTCTGATGCAAAGATGCGTTATCCACATTCAGTAAAAAAGAGCATATTTTCTCTTTTTTAACAATGTGGTAAATACCGTGCCTATCGTAAAAATACATCGTAGAAACAGCGCTATTTCACCAAGATAGGAAATTAAACCTTTTTGAATTGTTTTTAGTTGAGTTTAACTGCATGGCTGAGTTGTTTTTGGCGAAAAAAAAACTTCCACCGCTATTGAACTTTAGCAGGTGGAAGCTTTTTTGGTGAAACCTGTGTTCCGCAGATTTCATGGATCCTTAATTTTTTGAGAGGGGGGGGTCCTCCGCGAAAGTGTTCAGCTTTCGACTTCAGTGTTCATTGATTCTTCATAACTTAAACAGGATATTTTTCAACCCGAGTTCAAGATTCAGAAATGAACTTGTTGGTAGTTTTCAGTAGGGATATTAAGAGTTGAAATATTCTGTTGTACAAACGACTTCTCTTTTCAATTATTTTGTTACTAACTCGAAGAGTACTGTCGTTTTTTGTACGATAACTGTAGTTGGAATTGCTGCAAGGGGTTTAGGGGTTGGTGAGGTTTCAACGATTAAATCGTTTGAGGGGTTTAAGGTTTAACGTTTCAAATTTAAGATTGGGGTGGGGTTGCCGCTTCGCGGAATGGAGGTGGCGTTTCATAGTTTGAGGGGTTTAAGACGTTTTAGTCGTTATGCGTTCGCCGCTTCGCTGGATGAAGGAACGTTTCCACCCCTTCAAACCTCGCTCTCGTTCTCATTCTCTTTCCGGGGTTTTTCGCTGGGGCATTAAACATGGCGGTTTCAAATTAACGTGAAGCTGGATTTAGGATCGGCCTCAGAAAAATGGCGTGAAGAAATGAAGGGTATGGAGCGTTAAGCAGCGAAAATGTTTTGCTTTGCACAATAGCAGATTTAGGTAATCGCCTAATAGAAATTAAATGTTGAGTTTTAGCTTTTTCGCTGTAGCGCAATAACCTTCATTTTAGCCAATTTTTCTGCAGCCTTGATTTTTTG
>JBJOQA010000294.1:0-2775 GCA_046050225.1 Bacteroidota bacterium
AACTCCCGATCGATATGGGTATAAATTTCGGTGGTGGTAATACTTGTATGACCTAACATTTCCTGAACAGCTCGTAAATCGGCGCCACCCTCCACTAGATGCGTGGCAAAGGAATGCCGAAATGTGTGCGGAGAAATGACTTTAGCAATCCCGGCCTTTTTGGTTAAGTCTTTAATCATTAAAAATACCATCACCCGGGTTAATTGACTGCCACGGCGATTTAAAAACAAATAGTCTTCCTGTCCGGGTTTGATGTTTTGGTGCACCCGAATATTGTTGCGATATATTTGAATATATTTAATAGCATCGCTACCTACCGGCACCAAACGTTCTTTATCTCCTTTGCCCACAACACGTATAAATCCTACATCCAAATACAAAGCACTTAATCTTAAATTGATAAGTTCAGAAACACGTAACCCACAACTATAAAGTGTTTCTAAAATTGCGCGATTTCTTCCGCCTTCTGGCGTACTTAAATCAATTTGCGCAATGATGGCTTCAATTTCTTCCATGCTTAACACATCCGGTAAAGTTCGGCGCATTTTGGGCGATTCTAATAAAGCCGAAGGATCTTTGGTGATGATTTGCTCCAATAAACAATATTTGAAGAAACTTCTTAGTCCTGATATAATGCGTGATTGTGTACCGGCCGTCATGCCCAATTCTGTAACCCACCGTACAAATTTTTCTAAATCTTGTTGCGTAACCGATGCCGGCGATGGCGATTGTTGGTAGGCTGCAAAATATTGAAGTAGTTTTTCAACATCATGCAAATAAGCTTCCACTGAGTTTTCACTCAATGATTTTTCTAAAAATAAATAAGCCTTATATCCCTTCTTATAGGATTCCCACATGATATAAATATTTCTATGTTTGTCGATTATGATTTAAATGCTTTCCGTTAATTTCGCTACTTCCTAACCAACCACAACAATGATAGTAAATATCCGGTCATTCAAGAAAAAATTTGAATTAAATAAAAAGACTTTTCGTGCCTTCTTAACCAGATTAGAAAATAAACCACCTAAAAATTTGCATAAATTAATGGTGGAAGTTGATCAAAAAGTATGGGCAGAAATTGATTGTTTGAGTTGTGGTAATTGTTGTAAAAAAATGACGCCAACTTTTAATTCGGCAGATTTAAAAAGAATAGCTGCGCATCTTCATATGACCGTTGACGAATTCAAAGAAAAATGGTTAGTGTTTGATAAAAAGGAAGGTGATTGGCAAAATAAAAAACAACCCTGCCAATTCCTAAATCCCGTGGATCACAAATGTTCTATTTATGAAGTTCGACCGGAGGACTGCGCCGGGTTTCCGCATCTTACCAAAAATAAGCCTTCAGATTATATGCATGTGCATCGCCAAAATATTGAGTATTGCCCCGCAACTTTTAAGATGGTAGAAAAGATGCGAGAACTATTACTTCCAAAAAAATAAACTAGCCCTCAGATATATCTTCTATTAAATAATATTCAATAGGCTGCTTGGCTGAAAAGGTAATAGCCAAAATATCAAATTGAATTTTAGTCCACTGTGGATTTTCATAGAGGTAAACTTCGGCGGCAAAAAGCATATTTTGCAATTTTTTGTAGCTTACATTTTCTTCCGGATGCAGGCCACGACTGGCTTTTCTGGTTTTAATTTCAATAAAGTGTAAGGTTTTATTTTTGTGTGCGATTACATCAATTTCCCAATTTCCGGTTCTCCAGTTTCGATTGATAATTTCGTAATTGTGCAACTTTAACCAATTGCAACCCAACGCCTCTCCCCTTTTTCCGGTTTGAATATGTTTCGCCATCAGGAATATATTAACAAGGTGGTGATAATTGGTTTGATCAAAAGTTGGTGCAGCAATAATAAAACCTATTTTTGCACTATTAAATTCATGATAGAATGAAATCGAACAAATCTCTGCTTTTTAGTTTTGTAATATTGGTGTTATTAGCGGCTTTATACCGTTTAATTCCTAACAGAATTCCGGGTTTTGCCCCCCAAATTGCCATTGCGTTATTTGGCGGTAGCATCATTTCCAATAAAAAGTTTGCATTTTTATTGCCATTAGCCTCCATGCTTTTGTCTGATTGCATTTTTGAAATTTTGTACATCAATCAACTAGCACCTTATAAAGGTTTTTATGATGGACAATTATTTCATTATTCCCTTTATTTTGTAATCACATTAATTGGATCACGCATTCAATTCAACAAATTGGCGCAAATTGCCGGCGGTTCACTTGCAGGTGTTTTGTTCTTTTATTTGGCTTCCAATTTAAGTGTTTGGATGGGCGGCGGTTTAGATATCAATAACCAAGCCTATACCTTAACTTTTGCAGATATGATACGTTGTTTAACAGAAGGCATTCCTTTCTTAAAAACAAGTATGATGGCTACAATCGTATTTGATGTTGTACTATTCGGGGGGTATAATTTGTTACAACAAACTCGTTTTGCCAACCTGCAAACGAAATCAGTAAAATCATAAAATTGATAAGATACTATAACGCATTAAAAAGCACAACTTTTGGGTTGTGCTTTTTTTATTAATCAGGTTGATATCCGGTATCTTCTAGGTGATTACGATGATCATCAGCGGCTGCAGTAGCCAATTCATCACAGCGATTATTAAAAGGATTGGTTGAATGGCCTTTCACCCAAACAAAACGAATGGTAAAGTGCTTGGACAATTGATGATATTGCTTCCATAAATCGGGGTTTTTCTTCCCTCCCTTAAAATTGGTTTTAATCCAATTGTTGAGCCATCCTTTTTCAA
>JBJOQA010000295.1:0-18311 GCA_046050225.1 Bacteroidota bacterium
ATATGTAGTTCTTTATTTCAAAAGTGAATGGACCGGTAGCTCAGCTGGATAGAGCATCAGCCTTCTAAGCTGGGGGTCATTGGTTCGAATCCAATCCGGTTCACTTTTTCATACAGGCCGCCGGTGAGGGCGGCCTTTTTTGTGCCCCCTATTCCCACAATAATTATGAAACCTACTTGCTACATCCTCTTTAGTCAGAAACTAAATAAATATTATATCGGCTCTACTACCGATATTTCCAGAAGACTGGAAGAACATAATCGGGGCAAAGAAAAATTCACAAGTACCGGTATTTCATGGTAATTCGTTTACCTAGAAGCATTTGACGAAATAAATGTTGCAAGATCAAGGGAAGCATTTATCAAAAAATAAAAAACTACTACAAGAAACTTCGGTTCTTTGTAGTAGTTTTTATTAGTTTTTGAATTCCAACCGTTTATATCAATTTCAAGTTAAGAACGAATAATTTTTTATTGTACCTTGTATAAGGAAAAATATACTCTCACTTTAATTGCCATAATTATGTTACACTTTTCATCCGCGAGTGCACGAATTATCAACTCTCGAAGAGCGGTTATTGAATGTATGGAAATCGCTTTAGGAGAAAATTATGCAGATACAGATCTGATTATTTTACATGCTTCAATAGGCCATGACTTTCAAGAATTGTTAGCGCAAGCGCATGAAATGGCGCCAAATGCCACCATTGTTGCAGCATCGTGTTGCGGTGTGGTGGGTCGCGAAGGTGTAAGTGAATCAATGAAAGATATTGCCCTAATGGCTATTAAAGGAAAAGAATTTGCGGTGGTACATGTTGATGAAATTTACGGTCATAACAGCTATGAAAAAACGCTTGAAATGGCAAACGCACTCAAAGCAAAGGATCCCAACATCAATATGATTTATACACTAGCATCGGGTATCGATATAAATAATGATGCTACCATAAAAGCAATAGAAGACGTTTTTGGAGATGAAGTTACCATTTTTGGCGCCACCTCATCAGATAACATGAAAGGCATTGTAAGTTACCAAGGCTACAATCAAACGGTAACCGAACATGGCGCTTATTTAGTAGGCTTTTCAGACCCAACTTTAAAAATTGACACTCAAGCTACACACGGCTTTGTTGCAGTAGGAGAACCATTGGTGGTTACAAAATCGAATGGACATATTATACAAGAACTCAACGGAAATCCGGCTTGGAAAGAATATACCGAACGACTTGGCCTTTCCATTAATTCTACCTGCGGCGATTCAATTCCAATTGGTGCACTAGGCGAAAAACTTACTCCCGAATTAGCAGTAGAATATGGCAATTCACATATTTTAAGAGTGGTAACTAAACATAATGATCATGAAATGTATTATGCAACCACTTGTAAAGAAGGTACAGAACTTTGGCTCACAACGCGCGACGAGGAATTGATATTTAAGGAAATGGACAACATGGCGCATACAATGAAAAATAGGATGCAAGGCCATGAAACTGTTGCGGTATTTCATGCGGACTGTTTAGCTAGAGGTCGCTTCTTATTTAATCGAATCATCAAAGATGAACTGGTTAGCAAAATGCAAAATCCATTTTTTGTAAATGGAGAATGTCCTCCATGGTTAGGCATGTACGGCTTTGGAGAATTTGCACGACTTGGCAAAAAAAATACCTACCATAATTACACCACGGCGCTGTATGTTATTTACCGCTAAATAGCCTATTATTGTTGCAATGAATTATCAAGAAAAATACGAACAACTATTAATAGACTATAGAGCACTGCAATTAAGGGTAACTAGTTTTTCGGCAACAGAACAAGAATTAATAAATACCAGAGACCAATTAGATCAAGAACTAGAACTTTATAAAAGATTTCAAAACTATAGCAGCAACGCATTAAATGTACAGTCAAAAGAAGAACTATTACACTTAATTGCAGAAGCATTAATTGATATTTTAGAAATAGAATGCAGTATTGTATATTATAGAAATTTAGCAGACAATGACCTATCCTTAACCTTTCTGGAAGGATTTAAAATTTCGGGGGCCGTAGGTGAATTGGAAAAAGAAATCGTATCGATTGTTGCTAAGCACCCAAATCATAAAATCAAAGTATTAAATAACGCTGATTTAATTCAATACAAGCATCTAAGTAAATTTTCAAGCATCATTTTCAGCAATTTCACTGAAAAAGATTTGAACTACGAAATCTTTTTCTTAGGAGGAATTAGTGTTGTTAATGAACTCACCTACAGTAAACTTCAAGATCGACACTTTAGTATTTTTAGTGTATTTGCACACCAAATGCAATCGGTATTGGCAAATCGCAAAAGAAGTGAAAAAATTGAAGAACAATTTCAACAAATAACCAAATCAAGCAACGAATTAAGAAAGCTATCATTAATTGCAACTAAATCTAAAAGCGGTGTAATTATCGCAGATACTTACGGCAGAATTGAATGGGTAAATGATGCCTTTGTAAAACTATCCGGTTATCAGCCAGCAGAAGTTATAGGTAAAAAACCAAAAGATTTTTTACAAGGAACGGAAACGCCGGAAGATAAAAGAAAGCAATTGAGCGATGCACTTGCAAAAAAGGAGGATATAGAAATAGTAATTATTAACCATCATAAATCAGGGAAACCCTATTACAATCAATTAGAAATTATTTCAGTATTTGATGAACAAGGCAAGCATATTAATTTCATCGCCATCCAAAAAGATATTACGGATGAAATAAATTCACATCAAGCCATCATTCAAATGAACTCTCGATTTGAGTTAATTTCCAATTTCTCGCAAATTGGCATTTGGGAATGGGATATAAGTAATAACCAATTGCTATGGAATGAGGTGCTATTTCATATCAATGGAATGGACTTAACGAACAACGATCCACAATTATTTGAAATTTGGAAATCTAACCTGCATCCTGATGATAAAGCCTATGTATTATCCGGTTTAGACACGTTGATACATGGCAACAATAGTCATATCAAACAAGAATATCGCCTGATTAGAAGCAAAGATAAATCTGAACGTTTTTTACAATCACTTACTATTGCCGAACGTGATGCAACCGGAAAACTATTAAGACTTATTGGAAGCTCGCAGGATATTACGCCGGTAAAATTATTGCAAAAAAATTTAGAAGCTGCCATTTTTGAGCGTGATGCATCCTTAGAGCAACTGAATGTTTTAAAATCATTTTATGAACGAATCTTAAAATACTCCCCTTCCGAAATTTTAGTTTTTGATTCAAACCTGAAGCTTTTATTTTCGAATATAGATAGTAAAACCGCTTCTAACAATTGGAATATTCCTATTAATGAATCGCTGATTGCGTCGGCAAAAAACAATGAAATTCATCAACTATTTGTTGACAAAATCAATGAAGCAATTCGGGATAAAAAACTCATTCAAATTGAAGACCCTAGCCAAGTCATCAATAACGAAAACCAATTTACTTTAAGAAGTATTCTGCCTTATTACGATGAAGCAGGATTGGTTGAAAATATTATTGTAATTGGTGTTGACATTTCAGAATTAAAACAAATTCAACAAGATGTTTTACAAAAAAATGAAGAGCTCCGAAAAATCAATTTGGAGTTAGACCATTTTGTATATAGCATATCACATGATTTAAGATCTCCCTTACTTTCAATTAAGGGAATTATAACCTACATTCTAAAATCGAATGACCTGAGTGCCGAAAATATTAATTTCTTAAATATGGCACTCACTTCAGCCTCTCGCCTAGACGGTACTATTCAAGAAATTTTAGAATACTCCAGAAATTCTAGAACGAATATCGTGGCCGACGAATTTGACATTATTGAGTTGGCTCAATCATTCTTCGACGACCTCAAATATTCTATTGAAGATCCTATAGAACTAATATTAGATATTGAAGGAAATACCAAGATACATTCAGACAAATCGCGCGTAAGCGTTTTGCTAAAAAACATTCTGGCAAACAGCATAAAATATAGAAGAAAAAATACCAACGCTTGGGTTAAATTAACCTTAAGACAAATTAATTCGAAAACTGAAATTTCCATTTCCGATAATGGTGAGGGGATTGCCCCCAAACACATTGAACGAGTTTTTGATATGTTTTATCGTGCTACTACATCTAGCGTAGGAACCGGTTTAGGTTTGTATATTTGTAAAGAAATTGCTAATAAGTTGGGGGGAGAACTGGCTATTACCTCCATACTTGGAGAAGGCACCACTTTAAATATAACCCTACCTATTAATCAAACTGTTTAGTATGCTGGTATATCTTGTAGATGATGATGATGTAATAAATTACTTGAATACCATCATGATTGGTAGAATTTCAAAAGACATCGTTATAGAAATCTACAAATCAGGAGAAGAACTAATGGAACATATTTTGCAACAAGGAGATAACCTTATTGTTCCCGATGTTGTGTTTTTAGACATTCGAATGCCGGAGATGAGTGGTTTCCAATTATTAGATGAGCTTATTAAACTACCCAATAATCCCTATAGCAAAGCTAAAATACACATGCTTTCTTCAACATTAGATGAAAGAGATTTAGAAAGAGCAAAATCGAATCCGATGGTTTCGGGCTTTTCAAGCAAACCGCTTTCTATGGATAAGTTTGAAGAAATTTTAGGTCAAAAAGAAATTTAAAAAAGACGTAATAAAAAAGGGGAACAATTCATGTTCCCCTTTTAATTTATTCTCTTTTATCTTACCTAAAGCTTGCTCTTGGTCCACCAACCGCATAAGTAGCTTGCATACGCGTTTTTTGACCGGCACTAAACATATACATACAAGCATCAGCTGTATAATCCATGTAATTCATCGTCATCATTACCGGTGTACCGGCACATGTACTTTTTACGCCTGCTGCAGGGCAATTATAGTTTGCTCCTGTATGTAATGGTGTATCACCCACTTGATCGTTTCCGCAGGTAGCATCACCCCAAATATGACGTAGGTTTAACCAGTGGCCCACTTCATGTGTTGCAGTTCTTCCCAAATCATAAGTTGTAGTATAATATCCAGCGGCATATTTAGCGCGACTACCAAATGCTTTGTTCAAAATTACCACACCATCAGTGGCCGAACTTCCACCAGGGAACTGCGCATAACCCAATATACCGCCACCTAATGTACAAACCCAAATATTCAATTTGGTTGTTGGACTTGTTGGATTAAGGCCGCCTTGAGCAGATTTTTTCATTGCATCATTAGTAGTCCAACTGGTTTTAGTTGTACTTTTTCTATTAACCGTTTCCAAAACAAAACGAATTTTGGTATCACCGGCTTTTACACCAGTAAAAGTTGCAGGAATTTTAGTAACATCCGAATTGGTTCCGGCATAATCCGCATTCAATACATCAATTTGAGATTGAATTTGCGCTAATGCAATATTCTCTGCAGCTGTTTTATACAAAACATTTACTACTACCGGAATAATCATGGTGTCGCCGGATAGGCGCAACATATGCGGGTTACGAACAGCTCTTGCAGTAAATTCTTCAATTGCGTCCATTTTCGCTCTTAAAGAAGGATCCGCATTCATTTGGGCTTCTAGCATTTCAGTAGAATAACAAGTACGTGCCTGCATTGGAGCGGCTTCTTGCTCCACTTCAGCAACTTCCTTGTAATCTGTTTTTTTACAAGAAGTAAAAATCATTGCGCCGGTTGCTACCAGCAAAAACACTTTCTTCATGTTCATGATTGTTTTAAAGTTAGGTATGATAAAAACGTGTTTCAAATTAGCGCTTTTTCATTAATGTAAGATAAACGCACCCAGTTTATAATTGCAACCATGTTGAATAATTAATTTTATGTAATTTATACTACAAGCCAGCCATCTTACCTGCTACCGACGCCCGAATAAATGAGCATATTGATTGATTGATGCTATTTATCAACTGCATTTGTATTTTACTACGATTTGTTTTTTTATACCATCTTTGCTTTATGGATGTTTTGATAGAAAATACATGGAAGACCGCTCTTCAACCAACCTTTTCGCAACCTTACTTTAAACAATTGGTTCAGTTTTTAAAAAATGAAAAAGCTGCCGGTGTAACGATTTATCCTTCCGGCAAAAATATCTTTAATGCATTTTCGCTTACACCATTTGACCAAGTAAGGGTTGTTATTTTGGGACAAGACCCCTATCATAATCCCGGACAAGCACATGGTCTTAGCTTTTCTGTACCGAGTGGCATTAAACCTCCACCATCGTTAAACAATATTTACAAAGAAATTCAGCAATCGCTCAAAATATCAATGCCCTCTCATTTTGGAGACTTAACTGCTTGGGCAGAGCAAGGCGTTTTAATGTTAAACGCAATTTTAACGGTGCGCGCTAACGAACCGGCTAGTCATTCTAAATCCGGTTGGCAATTATTTACAGATGAAGTTATTCGTAGCATTTCCAATCAAAAACAAGGCATAATTTTTTTGCTTTGGGGAAAATTTGCGCAAGAAAAAAGTTCATTGATTGATGGCAACAAACACCATATTTTAAAGGCCGCACATCCATCACCCTTTAGTGCAGATAAAGGCTTCTTTGGTTGTAATCATTTTGTAAGGGTAAATGAAATCTTAATGGCCCAAGGTGACGCTCCTATTAATTGGGCAATTTCAGATAATTCAACAATTTAATCCATGAAAAAAAACAATAGCCATTCAAACAACGCATCTAATCTTTTTTTAGAAGTATTTGGGCGTATATGGGCGCTTTGGGGCATCCTAACTTTTGTAAGTACGTTTCTGATTATTTTTCTTCCATCAATGGTGGCTTATCTTATACCCGGCAAAAAAGGGCAAGATTATTTCATTTGGGTATCGCGCATTTGGATGAACATTTGGCTTGCACTAGTAGGCTGTCCGGTCACCATCCATGGTCGTGAAAAATTTATCAAAGGGCAAACCTATATTGTAGTTTTTAATCACAATGCATTACTTGATGTGCCGTTAAGTGCACCCTATGTACCCGGCGGCAATAAAACCATTGCAAAATCATCATTTACCAAAGTGCCACTTTTTGGTTTTTTTTATGCGCGTGGTGCAATTTTAGTCAACAGAAAAGATGAACGAAGCCGCAGAAAAAGTTATGAAGCAATGAAAAAAGTATTACGCAATGGTATTCATATGTGTTTATATCCTGAAGGTACTAGAAATAGGACGAAGGAACCATTAAAACCATTTTACGATGGCGCGTTTAAATTAGCCATTGATTCAGGAAAATCGATCATACCTTGTGTACTAGTTGGAACAAAAAAAGCAATGCCAATTCATAAAACTTTTTATTTGATACCCACTAGATTACACATGTACTTCTTAGATGCGGTTGCTGTACAAAATAAAAATACGGAAACCCTTAAAAAAGAAGTATTTGATTGCATGACACAGAAATTTGTCAAAGAATCATAATCAGAATTGTAATTTTTTGAATATTAAATTTTAGTGCAAAAAATTGCGTTTTTTCTAATTTTTTGTGCGCCAACGTTTGTGTGGGCATATTTATAGTGCCAAAGACCATCAATTGCCATTAATTTGTGTACATTTGACACTAAGTTTATTGGTAAACCGTAGTATAGATAGTTTGCGGTTTGATTGAATATTTTTTAAGAAAATCTAGTATTTTTTTGACATGAAAAAAAAAGTAACCAAAATAGGGGTTTTGACTTCGGGAGGAGATTCGCCTGGCATGAATGCATGTGTTCGTGCAGTAGTTCGTACCGGTATTTATAATGGCTTAGATGTATTTGGAATCATGCGCGGCTACAGCGGTATGGTTGAAGATGATATCTTTAAAATGGAAAGCCGTAGTGTTGCCAATATCATTCAAAGAGGGGGAACCATTTTAAAAACATCGCGCTGTAAAGAATTTTTTACACCCGAAGGCAGAAAAAAAGCTTATGCTAATTTGAAAAAACACGGTATAGACGGATTAGTGGTAATTGGAGGTGATGGTAGCTTTAGGGGGGCGCAAATATTCAGTAATGAATACGACATACCTTGTATTGGCTTACCGGGTACTATTGATAAAGATATAGCTGGCACCGATTTTACCATTGGTTTTGATACTGCCGTAAATACTGCAGTTGAGGCCATTGATAAGATTAGAGATACCGCAGATGCACATGATCGGTTATTCATCATTGAGGTGATGGGAAGAGATGCCGGTTATATCGCCTTACACAGCGGAATTGCAACCGGAGCCGAAAACATTTTGATTCCCGAGAAAAAAACCGATATAGAAGAAATCGTTGATAGTCTTGCGGAAAAAGAAAGAAGGCATAAATTGGTAAACTTAATTGTTGTTGCTGAAGGTGATGAATTTGGTGGTGGTGATGAAGTGGGAAAAGTAATTAAAGCAAGATTCCCTCACCAAGAAGTTCGTGTATGTATTCTCGGGCATATCCAACGCGGCGGTTCACCAAGTTGCTTTGATCGCCTAATTGCCAGCAGAATGGGTTATTCAGCGGTACAATGCCTAATGGAAGGACGCTATAACGTATTTGTGGGTATCGTAAATAATAGAATGCACTATATCCCACTCAATGAAGCTGTAAAGAAAAAACAACGCATCAGCGAAGAATGGATGAAAATTGTAAAAATTCTTGCTAGTTAATAGCAAGAATGCATGCATAAACCTCTAATTTAATGTAGCCCAAAGGTATTGCATGACCCCGCTAAGCTAGCAGACAACCGAACAAACAAAATATATGAGTAAACACATCAGTAAATACCTGCATGCCGAAATGGATAAAGAAGCAGGTATTAAACATGTTATCAAAAGAACAAAAATAGTTGCAACTGTAGGACCCGCTTGCTCAACTTATGAAAAATTACTTGAATTAGTAAGGGCAGGTGTGAATTGCTTCAGATTAAACTTTTCACATGGTGCGCATGAAGACAAAGCACAAATCATTGAATATGTTCGTCAAATCAATAAAAAAGAGCCTTATAACATTGCTATTTTAGGCGATTTGCAAGGCCCGAAATTAAGAGTTGGAGATCTTGAAAATGGCAAAATTGATTTACGTGAAGGTGATGAAATAATATTCACTACCGAGAAGGTTATTGGTACCAAAGAAAAAGTATATGTTTCTTACCCTAGTCTTGCGCAAGATGTAAAACCGGGCGAACGAATTTTTCTGGATGATGGTAAAATGGAAGTTAAAGTTGTTGAAGTATTGAATGATAAAGAAGTAAAGATCTCAGTAACACTTGGAGGATTATTACTTCCCAAAAAAGGTGTTAACCTTCCTGATTCTGCATTAACAATGCCTTCATTAACCGAAAAAGACATTGCAGATTTAGAATTTATTATTGCCAACAACTTAGATTGGGTAGCCCTTTCTTTTGTTAGACATGTACGCGATGTACAAGAATTAAAAAATCGCATACGTGCAAAAAACAGTAAAATCAAAATCATTTCTAAAATTGAGATGCCTGAAGCGCTCAAAAACATTCGCGATATTATTATCGAAAGTGATGGTATCATGGTAGCAAGAGGCGATTTGGGTGTTGAAGTTCCGGTAGAAAAAGTTCCTAGTATTCAAAAAGAAATTATTCGCAAGGCAATGCATCGTGCCAAACCGGTTATTGTGGCAACACAAATGATGGAGAGTATGATGGAAAGAACCAAACCAAACAGAAGTGAAGTTACCGATGTTGCCAATGCCGTATTAGAAGGTGCCGACGCAGTAATGTTAAGTGGCGAAACGGCTATGGGAGCCTACCCTACCTTGGTAGTTGAAACAATGAGTAAAATTATTTTGGAGGCAGAAAGAACAACCTATAACTATCATAGAGATGATATTTTAACGCCGCAACAGCATTCTCCATCTTTATTAAGTGATGCGCTTTGTTCTAGTGCTTGCCAGCTCGCAAAAGATGTAAATGCCGATGCGTTAGTTGGTATGACACAAAGTGGTTATACCGCATTTATGCTAAGCAGTTATCGTCCAAAAGCACCTTTGTTCATTTTCAGTAAAGAACGTACCTTAATCAATCAATTAAGTTTAAGCTGGGGCGTTAGGGCATTCTTTTATGATGAGGAAGAGAGCTTAGACGACATCTTCCAAGATCAAATTAATATCCTAAAAGAACGTGGATTTGTGCATACAGGCAATATCGCAGTAAACACCGGCAGTACACCTATTGACCTTCATTTACCCACTAACATCATTAAAATTTCAAGAGTTGAGTAATCAACCGAAATAAAGCATTAAACGAAAAAGCACCAATAAATTGGTGCTTTTTCGTTTAAACTAATATCCTTTCTTAAAATACCACCAAATAGGTACCGTAAGTAATAAAGTAATAAAAGCAGTTTGTTTAAATGCCCTCCAGGCTGATTGATTAAATGCTCTTAGGGTTAGCCATATAGCAAAATTTATAAAAACTAAAACAGGATAATAAGTTATAAAAATTATGAAAGCACCCTGCCCGCCTATTCGATTCGCTTTCATGATTAAATATACGATGCAGAGTAAATTCAAACTATATGCAATCAATTTGTGTTTCATGGTAGCAAGATATTAAAACTTTCATTTCATACAAACAAAAAGGACCTGCATTAAGCAAGTCCTTTTTAATTATAATTAAATTTCTTTTAGTTTGTTTTTACGATAGGAAGTGATTTCACTTCGTTACCGGCTTGAACTTTTAAGATATAACTTCCGGAGGCTAAATTAGCCAAGTTAATGTCACGGAAGTTGGTGCCTTTTACGCCGGCAATTTGAACAGCACTAACTTGTTTTCCTGAAGCATCAGAAACAGTTACCACAATTGGACTGGCTTCTGTAAGTTCTATCGTTAATTTAGTGTAGCTCTTTGCAGGATTAGGGTAAGCAGCAACACCAAATGATTTATTATCTAAACGAATGCTTTTAATGGTTGTATAGGTAAAGCGACCGTCTGCATCAATTTGTTTGATACGGTAGTAAATTACACCGCTGGTGCGAACTGCAGATAAATTTTCTTGCGTAAAATTATAGGTATTGCTTGAACGACCATTATTAGCTGCAGCTACTGTAGCAAGTCTAGCAAATTCAGTTCCGGTGGTGCTGTATTCAATTTCGTAACGCGCTGTATTTGCGTCTTCATTTTCAACAGTCCAATTCAATAAAGCTGAATTATTGCTTTTAGTCACGTTGAATCCCAAGAATCTAACAGGAACTACAGCTTGTAGTGCTGAATAATAAATAGTGGAACCATCAGGACCTGGTGTAGAAACAGTTAAAGGGAAGAAATAGTCGGTATAAGCCAATGGACGTAAATCAGAACCCGTTTCACTGGTAAGTGCTAAATAGAAATTTGATTCAAAATCCTGGTGAACAAATTCCATATCAACAGTTGCAGCAGCTCCATTTAAAGGAACACTTATCACATCATACTCAACCCCTGCATCATATTGCTTAACGGTAGTGCTTGGAGCAGGAGCCGTATAGAAGATATGATCTACATTATATCCTGCAATTGCATAAGCAGGATTATTATGTTCAATTTCCCATGATCCAGAACCTGCAACACCGGTTGCGGTCATAGAAGGAAAATTAGTTGTATTTACAGTAACAGCGCCATAAGTAAATGCTGGAGATGACGTTGGGTATCTCACAAAGAACTCAATCACCGAAAAGCCTGTTGTTGTTGTTACTGATGGTTTTAATTTAAAGGTTAGTACATTGCCGGTATTGGTAAATCCGGCAGCAAACTGTGCATAACCAGCATTAACAAGAACCAAAATAGCAACTAACGTCGTGACAAAGAATTTTTTCATTTTATGCAGTGTTTGTAATAATTAGAATGTAGGTTGGGTAATAATAGATGCTACGCCAAGAATAGCTAATAAACGAGAATAGTCATTTGTAAGAGCAGAACCTGTTTTACGAACATTACCATCCATGTTAAAGTCTTCTGTACGATAAACACCGGTTGGACCAGGGTTAGCAGCACTAGCAACTGCACTTACTAATTTAGAGTAGTCGTTGGTTGCAGCAGAACCGGTTTTTCTTGTAAATAAATCAGCATTGGAGTTACCGCCCCACAATCCAAACGTGGTACCGGCTACTAAAGTTGCCAATGCATTATTAGAAACTACACCTGCAAATGCTTGGGCATTGCTTGTTGTGAAATCGTAGTTTGTAGTACTTACTTTAGCTAATGTTAAAGTGGCTGCAGATCTTGCGCCTAAGTGATTACGATGACGTATAGAGATATAATAACTACCGGCAGCATTACCAGCTAGATTTACAGGAGAAGTACCATCTGTATCTACAACATCACCATCTCTTTGAATTAATGCTGCACGTTGAGATACAACTACACCATCAGAACTACGATGTAATTGAACAACAACCCAGTCAACAATAGAATTATTCGTTGAAGCACCGGCAGCAGAACCTACTACAGAAGAAGTACTCGTTTCTCCGCCACCACTACCTCTAAGGGCATTGGTAATAAACGCTGAAGCAACATAAGTTGTATTAGAATATGGTTCAGTTGTAGGAATCAAATTTGCAGATCTTAAACCATCACCCATCATACCGGTACCGGTATTAAATGGCCCCTGAAGATAAACTTTAGGAGAGACCAATAATGGAGATGACACCGGACGTGTACCAACTGCGAAAACGCCTACTGTAGTTACGCCTGAACGAGTATAAGAATATGGACCAGATCCTGTTGCAGCACCGGTTTGAGAATTTAACAAATCCCAACCCACACTTGCAGCAGGAGTAGTTAAGTAATTAGAGATACCACCGCGCGTTCTATCAAAACCGGTTAATTCATCTGCGGCATCCCAATTAGCGGTTAAGCTTAAGTTACTTCCACCTGCAACGGCTTCACTAACATCCCAACTATTATTAACCACTTCTTTAGTGTAGGCTGCACCTGATGTACCTGATGTAAGTACATTAGCAAATGAACGAACCCCAATATCATCGGCAGTACCTGTATTAGCAATACTAACTGCATCATATGCAGTCGTTGAATTACCTACAGGAAAATTAAATGCAGTTGAACTTAGCGCAGCTTTCACTAATTTACCGGTACCATTGGTAACCACATATTTAGTTGAAGAAGCACTAGTAATAGTACCGGCACTTCCAATGGTTAGATTGTTATTGCCTAATAAAATTTTACCATTTGTGAATAACAAATCGCCGCTAATTTTTGCAGCACCAGTTAAGGTAACATTGGCCGCATTATTAACTTCCAAATTTGGTACGGTGAACCCACCTACATTCACATTTTGATTGCTACTTCCGTTCAATACCACTTTACCGGTACCCAAGATATCGGTATTGCTGGTAACATCACCCTGCACGGTTACAGTTGCACCTGCCTGAATGGTAAATTGCGCTTGGTCAATAAATAATTGAGCCTTGGCAGTACTACACAATGCAAACCCGGCGGCAAGCAATGAAAAGTGTAACTTATTTAGCTTCATGGAGCTTCTATTTATATGAATGAATAATTATAATTATGTGATAAAAATACAAGTTTAATTGCATCTGCAAAAAGAAATTTTTCACAAATACACCTCCACAGAAATTGGTGGTTAATCAGATGGAATTGAATAGAATGTGAAGGTAGGAAAGAATATCAAACTTTTTATCCCTAAAATGAGGTATTTCCTTATTTTTTCTCTTTTTTTTCCCTTTTCGTGCAAAAAGTAATGGTTTTACCCCGAAATTTGCACCACTTTTAAACCAATCAAATGATTATTAACATCAAAGTACCTTCTGTAGGCGAAAGTATCACCGAAGTAACCCTGGTTAAATGGTTGAAAAAAGATGGCGAATGGGTTGAACGCGATGAAGTAATCGCAGAACTCGAGAGCGAAAAAGCCACTTTTGAAATCAATGCAGAACAGGCCGGAATACTTAAAACGATTGCCCCGGAAGGCGACACACTAAAAATTGGAGATATCGCATGTAGCATTGATACAGCAGGCGAAAAACCAGCAGGAGCTGACGCAACAGCCCCGGCACCGGTTGCTTCAAGCGCTCCTAGTACAACTTCTGCTCCACAACCAACAATTGCCGAACCTGCAAGTAGCATAAAAGCTACACCTGTAGCAGCCGCAATTATTGCAGATAAAAAAATTGACCCACAATTGGTAAAAGCCAGTGGATCAAATGGTAAAATATTCAAACAAGACGTTTTAGAAGCATTGAACAACCCGGGTCGCAATCCGGATGCTCCTTTAAATAGCCGACAAAACCGTCCGGAAAAAATGAGCAATTTGCGCAAAACCATCAGCCGCAGATTAGTGGAAGCAAAAAATACCACTGCCATGCTCACCACCTTTAACGAGGTAGACATGAGTGCAATCATGGAAATTAGGGCCAAAAACAAAGATAAATTCAAAGAAAAACATGGTGTTAACCTTGGGTTTATGAGCTTTTTTACCAAAGCGGTATGTTATGCTTTGCAAGATTGGCCGGCGGTAAATGCCATGATTGATGGTGAGCAAATTGTTTACCACGAATATTGTGATATCTCAATCGCTGTATCTGCTCCAAAAGGACTTGTAGTGCCGGTTATTCGTAATGCCGAAAGTATGAGCATGTCGGATATCGAGAAAAAAGTTGTTGAATTGGCCACAAAGGCACGCGATAATAAATTAACCATCGAAGAAATGACCGGTGGTACCTTTACGATCACAAATGGCGGGGTATTTGGATCCTTAATGAGCACCCCTATTATCAATATCCCTCAAAGTGCAATTTTAGGTATGCACAAAATTCAAGATCGCCCCATGGCAATAAATGGCCAAGTGGTTATTAAACCTATGATGTATTTGGCGTTAAGTTACGATCATCGAATTATCGATGGAAGAGAATCCGTTAGCTTTTTGGTAAGAGTAAAAGAATTATTAGAAAATCCATCTTTACTCCTTTTCGGAAAAGACCCTGTTAAAAGTTTACTCGAATTATAATCTACTGATATAACGGCTGGTGAAATACCAGCCGTTTCTTTTTAAATAACTATGCAAAGGATATGGTCACATCTGCAAACTGCAGTTCAATTAATTAAGTCATATAATGGCAATATCCCATTATCGCATTACCTCAAAAAACATTTTGGGCAGCATAAAAAATATGGTTCCAAAGACAGGAAGCAAATCACGCATTTTTGCTATTTGCATTACCGATTGTGTAGCATTCAACCCCATACCGATCCGGCCAAAAGCATACCGATGGCTGCATTTTTAAGCAATAATACAAACCCCGAAATACTTGCCGCCATTGCACCTGAATGGGTTGAACATTATTCGCTTTCGTTTGAAGAAAAATTACAGCTACTAAATATATCCATTGAAAGTTTTAACCAACTAAAACTTAATACATTATTCAGTTCTAGTGTACCACCCTTTCTTTACTATCAATCTTTTTTTACCCAACCTACCGTATATGCCAGAATTAGGCCCGGCCAAGAAAATGCGGTTACAAAGCAACTTCATCAAGCTAACATCCAGTATAAACAACAGCATAATATTTTAGAATTTGAGGCAGGAAAAAATATTGCTGATTGCATAGAAATAGACAAACAACTTGTTATTCAAGATCGATCTTCTCAATTAGTACTAACATGGCTTTCTCAAAACATAAGTAAACTCAACATCCCCAACAACCCAATGGTATGGGACTGTTGCGCTGCTAGTGGTGGAAAATCTATTTTACTATTTGACTTAATGAATGGCAATTTACAACTAACGGTATCGGATATACGCAGCACGATTCTTTCAAATTTAAAAGAACGATTTCATCGTGCCGGCATTACCGCTTACCATTCCTTTTTAGCGGATTTAAACTCCAATGCACCCATCAATATCAATAAAAAATTTGACTTGATTATTTGCGATGCCCCTTGCAGTGGTAGTGGAACTTGGGCACGAACACCTGAGGAGTCGGTATTTTTCGATATTCGATCTTTAGAAAAATTTAGTGCCTTGCAGTTTAACATTGTTGGCAATGCCATTCAGCAACTCAAACCCAATGGCATCCTAGTTTACATTACTTGTTCGGCATTTGCTAAAGAAAATGAAAGTAACATACATGAAATAACAACACATTATCCACTATCGCTTTTACATCAAGAATTAATCAATGGAATTCCTTTTAAAGCCGACACCATGTTTGTAGGATTTCTACAAAAAAAAGCTAATTCCAATTAATAGTATAACCAATGAAATTTCAGTGCAGAATCACGCCTAAGTTCTAAAGCAGGCGCAGGCATTTTCATTACACCCGGAATACTCAAAAGTGTTTGTGGCCGATTGGTTTGGGTGAATCTTTTCAAATCGGCATCTAAAGACAAAAGCCATCTACTTTGACGTTTGAAGCTAGGTATTTCTTTTCCTGCAACTTTTATTGGATTTGTGCGAGCGCCAATCATTCCATCTGCCCCATACCCAATGGCCACATTTAAATAAGATGGAAAACTAGTGTTGTGGGATAAAAATGAAGCAGGATTAATAGATAGCCAATAAGTTTGGCCATTATAATCCTTTAGCCAACTCTGCCATTTATTAGCACCCAATTCGTTCGGATGATATTTAGAATAAATAGTTTTATGAAAAGAAAAACGCAAACTGGCTCGTTGTTCACCCCATGCAAATTGTTGCCCCATAAATAAGGCAGCACCACTGATATTGGCTAGCATATCTCCCTTAGAAAAACCCCACTGACTAGAAAATCCGTCAAATATTTCAATTATCGTTTGTAAACCTAAAGCTGTTAATCCCCCAACCCAAGTAGCCGTATTTTTATTCACCCCACTCCATCGCATCATATCATATTGAATAGCACTTAAATTATAAGCTGTGGTAGCGTGACCCAATTTATCCATACTTCTCCACTCATTATTGTCATTAAATAAATGGAAGCGACTTCTAGGGAATTTTTTGTACCATAAGTAATGAAGTCCAATCATACAGGCAGTAGAAACCACCGCTTCTGTAATTACCACGGTTTTTAAACGCCCCGAATTATATGATGGATTGTTATTTTGAGCATTCGCTTGATGCGTTAAGCCTGACAGGAACAAAGCCAAAATCGCAAGTACAAAGCTTAAATTTCGCAACTTTCTCCATAAATTCTTTACATCCATACACAATGTTATCAAATTTTAGCTTGTGTATTTACAATAAAACAAAAGTTTTTTATACCAAACACAATAAATCATTTCAGGCTACGTTCCGTATCTATACCTAGCCAATAAAGGCAATTTTTAATCTAAACCCCTATCAGCATGAAAACACCACAGGTAACACTGTCTCCCACCAACCAATTTCAAGTTTTGCAGTACAAATTCATTGCATTTCTTAAGTGGGCACTCGTTCCTTAAAAAAAATCTAAATTTCAATTGAACATGATGCTTTACCGCAAAATGTTCTTCTCAAATCTATCCAATTCGCTATTTGTATTTGTTAAAAAATATACAAATAGCGAATTTTTTTATTCTTTTTTTTGAGGGTTGCATCAATGGCCACAAATCGCTCCAAATGCGCCAACAAATTCTTCAACAAAGCTTACTATTCTCTTTACTATTCCTATTAATCCTACCGGCACAATTTTGCACAGCGCCACAAAAAAAATTTACATCAAAAGCTAGTAGCAACAAAATAATTGTCAATAGGTTAAAGCAACTTCAAATTGCAATAAAAAAAACAAAACAACTGGCTAAAAACCACGATTACAATCAACAAATAGCCTTTTTAATTGATTTGCATCTTGCATCAGGTAGCAATCGATTTTTTGTGATAGATTTAAAAAAGGACTCAATTTTATTGAGCGGATTAGTAACTCATGGCTCGGGCTCCGCTATTCAAAATAGCGATAGTTTAATCTTTTCCAATATTATTCATAGTAATGCTTCCTCTTTGGGAATGTATAAAATTGGCACACGATATTTTGGAAAATTTGGCTTGGCTTTTAAGCTACATGGCCTTTCAACAACCAATAGTAATGCCTTTGCAAGGGCAGTTGTTTTGCACAGCCATGGCTGCGTGCCTGAAAACGAAGTTCACCCAAACAAAATCTGCCAAAGTTGGGGTTGCCCTACAGTTGCACCCGGGTTCTTAACCAAATTAGATACAATAATTCAGCAAAGTGAACACCCCATTTTACTGCAAATTTATTATTAGTTTTTACCACACTTTTTTAGGCCTGACACCCCTCTTTATTCCATTTTTTAGAAAAGGCTTCCCACCGGCGGAAAAACAGGCAATTTTAGCGTTGAGTATTTAATTGATTTTCAGCAGGTTGCTGCTATGGCACGGCAATGGTTTCTACT
>JBJOQA010000296.1:0-2673 GCA_046050225.1 Bacteroidota bacterium
ATTGCTCGAAACCACCATCAAGTTTATCCAAAAAAATGCAAGTCTGCTATCGCAGGAAGAAATGACGCATACCGCTGCTGCTTTGCAAGCTTTGCAATTGTCGCTTACCATGACGGATAAAGATTTGATTCACACCAAAATAGAGGAATTGAATGCGATTTCTCGCCCTTATGCCGAACGCGTGATGGATGAGGCCATTGCGGTAGCGATGAAAGGACGTAGTATTTAATAGCGAAGCAAAAGTTTTGCGTAAAATCAGTTATTTTGTGCTGAATAGTTCCATTTCATGCAAGCAATTCAGCAAGTAACCATTTTAGTGCCGCTATACAATGAGGCAGAAGTAGTAGCTACTTTACTGTCGCGTTTGGACGCTGTTGCTGCAACTACCCAACTTAAAATAGATTTTTTGCTGGTAGATGATGGGAGTACTGATTTAACGCCTATTTTATTAGAAGAAGCTACTGCCGGAAATGATAAATATTCCATAGTATTCTTATCCCGAAATTTTGGTCATGCCCGAGCGATAACTGCAGGTTTGGCGCACATTTCAGAAGATACAGATGCGGTATTTATTTTAGATGCGGACTTGCAAGATCCACCTGAATTATTGCCTGATTTTGTTCAAAAAATGCAAGAAGGATATGATGTTGTTTATGGCATTCGCAATCATCGCAAAGAAGGGTGGGTAAAGCGTTTTTGTTATCGTCAATATTATCGCTTGCAAAAGAAATTTTCAAATATACAGATGCCGTTAGATGCCGGTGATTTTTCCTTAATCAGCAGGCGCGTTGTTCGGCATCTAAATCAATTGCCGGAAGAAAGTAGGTACCTGCGCGGTTTACGCAGTTGGGTAGGGTACAAACAAACAGGAATTGCTTATGATCGGCCGGCTCGGTTATTAGGACAACCCAAATACTCTTATCGCAGTTTGTTTAAATTGGCTTTTAATGGCTTGTTTAATTTTAGTGAATTGCCCGTAAGGTTGATTGGTTTTGTAGGATTGTTGGCGATTATTCCCTCGTTGATTTATTTATTGATGACGGTTTATAAGAAGTTGGTATATGGTACGGTTCCCGAAGGGTTTACTGCGCTAATATTTGCCATTGTTTTGTTTAGCGGCGTTCAATTATTGTCATTAGGTATTATCGGTGAATATGTTTTGCGTATTTTCTTTCAAGTAAAACAGCGGCCGCTCTTTCTGGTAAAATCAAAAATCGTTAAAGGAAAACCGGTTCATGAATAACGATTATGTACAGCAATATGGTACTTTAGAAAATACGCATTGGTGGTTCTTGGTGCGACAAAAAATCATTCTACAAACTTTAAGAAGAAATATAGTTTTTGAGGCGAAGCAGCCATTGAAAATTTTAAATGTGGGTGCCGCCGCAGGGGCATCCAGTAAATGGTTGTCAAGCTTAGGAAAGGTGACTTCTGTAGAACCGGATATTTTTTTTGTAGAACATCTTCGAAAGCAAAATATAGATGTAGTGCAGGCTTCGGCTGATAGTTTGCCATTTGAAACCGAGCAATTTGATTTAGTATGTGCATTTGATGTAATCGAACATGTGAAGGATGATAGCAAAGCAATGCAAGAATTTTTTCGGGTATGTAAATCAACGGGCTATGTATGTATTACCGTTCCGGCCTATCAATGGTTGTGGTCGAAGCACGATGTGGTGAATCAGCATTTTAGGCGTTATTCAAGCGGTCAGATATTTCGTTTGTCTAATAACGTTAGTTCTGCTAAATTAATCTATTGTTCCTATTTTAATACGGTATTATTTCTGCCCATCTTACTTGTTCGAGCACTTCAAAAAATAGCGAGACGGTCTCGCGCTACAACTGCTCATTCTGATTTTGAAACCTATAAATCCGGCAGTTTGCAACAGCGTTTTTGTTATCAACTTTTTTCTTTGGAATTAGTATTGTTGCGTACGTTTAAATTGCCTTTTGGCGTATCCTTTCTAGCGCTGTTTTCCAAAAAAGCGTAAGCGCATAATTGCAGCAAAAATGAGTAAAATCCAAGCTGCTAAGCTTGCAATAAAGTAAGACTTGATAAATCGTGGTTGATAGGTAAAACTAATTTCGTGCTTTCCTCCACTTACTGCAATCGCCTGAAAAGTATGATTGATGTTTTCAATTTTGGCTACTTTGCCATCAATGGTGGCTGTCCATCCCGGATATTTATTTTGCAACAATACAAGCCAAAAATTGCGGTGCGCAGTAGTTGTTGCGGATAGCGAATTGCCATCAAATTGCTTCAAGCTAATAATTGCATGGCTGCTTTGTTGAATAGGGGAAATGTGCGAAAATGAGTCCACAAAGGCTAACCCCTTTCCTGATGTATGTTGCAAAGAATCTGCCGCGAAGAAAATGCTGTCAGCAGCATAAAGAAAAGGATTGTCAAAAACTTTTTGCTCTAAAATAGATGAATGAAATTGCTCTTGCGTGCGTAAATTTCCGGGCGTGATATAATAATCGTTTCGGCCAATAATTTTAATATAAGGCAATCGGCTCCCGCAAATTTGCAAGCTGTCGTTAGCTAGTAGGGTTGCCTGTTTAACAGGGGTTAAGGTGGGGATCGGAAAAGCTGTTGTATTTCGTTGAAGGATATTTACAACCTCAGAAAATTTTCGTGCACCAATTACCGTTACCGGCATATTTAATTGAGTG
>JBJOQA010000297.1:0-3224 GCA_046050225.1 Bacteroidota bacterium
ATAGTTGCATAAACAACTTATTTTAACGTTTAACGATTATAACAAAATTTCCACTTGCATGAAAATTCTAGTATGCATCAGTAAAACACCCGACACCACTGCAAAAATAGCCTTCGCCGACAACAACACGAAATTTGCCGGAGATGGGGTGCAATGGATTATCAATCCTTATGATGAATGGTACGCTTTAGTTAGAGCCATCGAATTAAAAGAGGCCGATCCAAGCACCGCTATTCATTTGGTAACGGTAGGTGGTACCGATACCGAACCAATTATTCGTAAAGCTTTGGCCTTAGGTGGTGATGAAGCCATTCGTATTAATGCAGACAGCGCTGATAGTTATTATGTTGCAGCCCAAATTGCAGCAATAGCTAAAGAAGGTGCGTATGATTTGATTTTCACAGGTAAAGAAACCATCGATTACAATGGCGCTTCTATTGGTGCCATGGTTGCAGAATTGTTAGATCAACCCTTTATTTCGTTAGCTACTAAATTTTCAATTGCAGGAACTACAGCAACCATTAATCGAGAAATTGACGGTGGTGAAGAAACCAATGCTGTAGCCTTACCAATTGTTGTTAGTTGCCAAAAAGGCATGGCCGAACAACGTATCCCTAATATGAAAGGTATTATGGGCGCACGCACGAAGCCGCTAAAAGTGATTGAACCACAACCAATCGAAACCTTAACCGGTATCGCCAGTTTTGAATTACCGGCAGCAAAAGCAGGTGTTAAATTGGTATCGGCCGATCAGCCGGAAGAATTGGTTCGCTTATTACATGAAGAGGCCAAAGCAATCTGATAATCAAATTATTACTTCAACTACTTTACAATTAATTATATGAGCGTTTTAGTATTTATAGATCAGGCCGATGGCCATATAAGAAAAGCTTCTTTTGAAGCCGCTAGTTATGGAGCGCAAGTTGCACAACAACTGGGTGTTACGGCAGAAGCAATTGTTTTAGGCAATTTAACGGATGATGCAAGCACTTTGGGCAAATATGGCATTAGCAAAGTTCACCAAGTAAACCATCCTGCATTGCAACATGTTGATGCACAAGTGTATACCAAAGTAATTGCGCAAGCTGTAGCAGCCACTAGTGCACAAGTCATTGTTTTTTCAAATAACCCAACCGGCAAAGCCATTGCACCGCGTTTGAGCGTTCGCTTAAAAGCCGGTTTAGTTTCGGGAGCAATTGCCCTTCCCGACACCTCAAATGGATTTGTAGTAAAAAAATCAGTATTTAGCGGCAAGGCTTTTGCACATGTTTCCATCTTGTCTGATAAAAAAATTATTGGTTTAAATCCAAATTCGTTTTCGGTAGTTACCACCGATGGAACCGCTGCTGTTGCTGCCTTTGAAGCAACCGTGGATGCACCAAAAGTAGCTGTTACCGCTACCAGTAAAGTAGAAGGCGATGTGCCTTTAACAGAAGCTGAAATTGTTGTAAGCGGCGGACGTGGCTTAAAAGGCCCTGAAAACTGGGGATTGGTGACTGATTTAGCCAAATTATTAGGCGCCGCTACAGCTTGTAGTCGCCCTGTTGCCGATATCCACTGGCGTCCGCATCATGAGCATGTAGGTCAAACAGGAATTGCCATAGCGCCAAACTTATATATTGCTATTGGTATTTCGGGTGCCATTCAGCATTTGGCCGGAGTTAACCGCAGTAAAACAATAGTGGTAATTAACAAAGATCCGGAAGCTCCATTTTTTAAAGCCGCTGATTATGGTATCGTTGGCGACGCTTTTGAAGTAGTTCCTAAAATTATAGATGCAGTTAAAAAATTAAAAGGACTGTAATCAACACATTTTAATAGAAAAGCCTCTGCTATATGCGGGGGCTTTTCTATTAAAAATTGCATTAATTTCTTGATTATTGCCCAATAAATAAACACCAACAATCCCAATTTTAATGGCGCCCTATCTCATTATTATTCACATTTAGAAAACCGAAGGTCAAAAAAGAAAAAAACTGTAAATTTGTGCTTCGTTTATGAAAAAGATTGAACTGGAAATTGTTGCACTATCTCATAGCATTACGCAAACGCATAGCTATGCCGTTGTTTTGGGTGAAGTGAATGGTTTAAGAAGATTGCCCATTGTGATAGGCGGCTTCGAAGCGCAAGCAATTGCGGTGGCATTAGAGCGCATGAACCCCACGCGCCCGCTCACCCACGACCTGATGAAAAATTTCATGTTGGCATTTAATGTGGATTTACATGAGGTTATCATTACAGATTTACAAGAAGGTATCTTTTATAGCAAATTAATTTGCAGCAGTGAAAATGATACTGTTGAAATTGATTCTCGAACTTCCGATGCCCTTGCATTGGCAGTAAGATTTGGTTGCCCTATTTTCACCTACGACAATATTCTCGAAAGTGCCGGCATCTTAATGGAAAACGACGAACGTAAAAAGAAAGAAGCGGTTTCAAGTTCGGCAAGTACGCCCAGCGAACCATCGAGTACCGATGATTTACAATCATTAAACTTGGCTGAATTAGAAAGTTTACTTACTGAGGTTTTAGAGCAAGAAGATTATATTAGAGCGATTGCCATTCGTGACGAAATAAATAACAGAAAAAAATAGCACTCCCATTTTTAGAACCGCAATTGTAAAACGCCCATTTTGATTGTATTTCCCAATTGCAAAATAAATATTGGCCTTCGCATTGGCGAAAAGAGACCCGATGGTTTTCATAATTTGGAAACCATCTTTTATCCTGTTCCATTAAAAGACTCCTTAGAAATTATTCGCGCTACTACTGATGCGGAATCTACCAACTTAGTCAGTTATTCCAGTTCGGGATTAACGGTAGATGGCGAACCCGCCAATAATTTATGTGTACGTGCGTATCATTTATTGAAAGCAGAATACCCTACCTTACCGCCAATTCAAATGCATTTGCATAAATCCATACCAATGGGTGCAGGTTTGGGCGGAGGTTCAGCTGATGCTGCATTTACCTTACAATTGCTTAAAAAACTGTTCCATTTACCCGTAAGCGACAGCCAATTACACGAAATGGCTTTACAATTGGGTAGCGATTGCCCTTTTTTTTTATACAACCAACCTTGCCACGCAACCGGCAGAGGGGAACAGTTATCCCCTATTTCTTTAAATTTAAAAGGATACCAACTTGTAATTATCAATCCCGGAATTCATGTAAATACCGGTTGGGCATTTAAGCAGCTTGCCGAAAATCGCCCTTCAAATAGC
>JBJOQA010000298.1:0-15530 GCA_046050225.1 Bacteroidota bacterium
TCTTACCCTATTAGCATTTGTTTTTTGCTTGCGTATTGCGATGGAAAAAAAGAGTACATAAACCCTTTAGATTATTTTTTTATTAACTTGAAAAGGCGTGCAACTTCATAGTTAGCATGAAAACCTATATCAATAGAAAATAATTCTATTGCTCCGCCTTCTTCGGGCTTTTGGCCGGGATGAACCAATATTTTGTGACCAAGGTTTTTGATTAAATAGGCAATAACTTTCTCGCCTCCGGCTGAATCAACAAATACATGTTGCGTAATGCTTGATATCCCCTTATAGTTTTGATGAATTTGATCAGGAATTGTATCGATATTTTGTAAGGCGCACCACTGCTGCACCAATAAGTTCAAATTATTGGGATGCACGATAGGATCATCTTCACCCTGAAAACAGATAAGTAAGGGATAGGAACCCACAAATGCGGGATGTTGTTTTTTAGTAGCGGATAACCAATCAATCGCATCTAATTTAAACTTACCCCTCATAACACTTAAAGCATTTGACAATCCGGTTGCCAAATGATAAGGCACACCGGCAATGGTTGCTACAGCATTGAACTTTTCGGGATAGGATGCTGCCATTGCCAATGCCAACCCGGCCCCTGCCGATACGCCGGTTATGTATACCTTTTCACTATCTACGTTTAAATTTTGAATAGCAAAGTCAAGCATGCTGGCTATAGATTGACATTCTCCGCCATTTCGCTCAATATCTTTTTTATTGAACCAATTAAAACAATTACTCGGATTATTCATAAACCGCTGCTGCGGATAAACCACAACAAAACCATGTAACTGCGCCAACTTATTCCACCCGGTTATACGAGCAATATCTTCAGCCTGCTGCGTACAACCATGCAATACCATTACCAAGGGATGCTTACCGGTATCGTTTTGATTGCGACCATCGAAACTAAACATGCGTAAATTTCCGGGGTTGGCACCAAACTCATTGCACTCCTTTAACAAAAAGGATTGGGCCATGTTGTTGTTAAAACAAAGCAGTAAGCAAACATTTAAAATAAATCGAAGAAATATGGCTCTTGGAAAGAGCAATTTTGTTGGTTCTTTCAGCTGATTGTTTAATAATTTATACTGAAAAATTGACCTGATTTGCATACCCAACAAGTTAGTAAAAAAATAAAGGCTGCAAAAAATGCAGCCTTCAAAATTTACTTAATTATGATTTGTTGTGTTATTCGATCCTTGGCTGTACTTATTTGAACCCAATAAACACCGGGTAATAATTTGCCACTTAATTTTGCAGCAGTGATGCCATTCACAAATTGATACTGCTGCAAATGTAAGGTTTGCCCTTGTGCATTTTTTACTGCTACCAACGCTTTACCACTAAAACTGTAATTGGTACGTAATGTAAAATTACCATTTGACGGATTGGGCAATGCTTGCAACGAACCAACATTTTTTTCAACAGGAGGCAAAACAGTTTTTCCCGAAAACGATGGTGTAGCAAGCCAATTGTAAATACCGGTATTGGTTTCGGAATTATTTCCGTAAGCACTTGTTGATGTAGGTTGTGCAACTTGAACTACGATTAAGTCGCGTGCAATTTTACCCTCCTCATCCACAACTGTTAACTCAAATGAATAGAATCCTACAGGTAAAAATGCGCCGGTGATGGCCGCAGATTCGTTTTGAATAACAACCGGTTTTCCTTGAATTTGTCGCCATTGATAAGTAACAATTTCGCCGAATTCTTTTTTGGATTTACTTCCGTTAAACTGCACATAGCCTGGCGCATCCAACATTAAATCCTTACCGGCATTCGCTATTGGCAATCTTGCCGTAATAGGTGTACAAAGTGCTGCTTGAATATTTTTCTCAATTACACGGGTATAAAAAATATGATGGCCTTCATTATTCACATGTATATTATCTACATTATAAGCTGCATCAATTTGATTAGCGGTATTGGCAATGGTTGTCCAGAAATCAACTGCATAGTCACCAAAGCGACTCAATGTCCAATCTCTTTGCGCTAGCAATAAATTTGTTTGTGCTGTTGTGAATGTATTTCGAGGTTGAGAAGTGGCTACCCAAACTTTTACATTTGCCGCATTGGCGATAGTCATCGTACGTTCGAAGTTATCCTTCATTTCTTGCAAACTATACCCACAGTAGATATCATTGGAAGGCAAATTAATAATGATTGCATCCGGTTGATATTTGAGGGCTGCCGTTATGTTTTTAAGGGTATCCGGTGCCGGACGGTTTCCCGGATTTGCAAAACCGGTTGGGCAAAGCACATGATAAGAATTGTATCCGGGTACGCTTAAATTAATGACTTCACTTTGCGCATTCCTAACCTTAAAATAAGCATTTAATTTATTTACCCATGAACTATCCATTGGATAAGCACCATATCCATAACTCGTTGAGGAGCCCAAAACAACAATTTTATAAACCGGATTGGTAGAAATAGTTATACGATCTGCGGTTTTGCAATTTCCGTTCGAAAGCGTCCATTCTAACACAGCCGTTCCGTTGGTAATATTAATAGCAGTAGTTGGGCTACTAGTGTTTTGGATTGTAGCTGACCCGCTAATAATGGACCAGGCACCGGTTTCGCAAGAAGTTGGTGTATTCGCAGCTAGCGCAATCGGATTTGCCGTGCATCTTACCACTTGATCAACACCGGCTTGTGCTACATGAACCGTACGATTAAATAAGGTTATTGAGGCGTTATCGCTGCATCCTCCATCTGTAACTGTCCATTTTAATTTTGCGGTTTTTGAGGCAAGACTTATTGCGCTATTAGCAAGTGAACTATCAAACAATGTTGCATTTCCGCTTAAAACAGTCCAAACTCCGATACCGCTTTCTGGAAGTTCGGCATTTAAAACAAACTGATTGTTATTACAGTTATTCTGATTCATCCCGGCATTTGCCCTAACCGTTTTATTATTGAGTACAACAATTGCTGAAACCGAGGTACAACCAGGCATACTAACCGTCCACCGTAAAGTAGCAGAATTAGTTTGCAACTGTATCGAACTATTATTACTATTGATGTTACCAATACTAGCCTGTCCGGCTTCTACAGTCCAAATTCCATTAGCGCCCAAAGGAGCTGCATCCGCGTTCAACAAAAAAATTGCATTATTGCATTGATTTGTGTTTTGACCTGCATGGGTATTGGTGGGACAATCTAAAGGAGTAAAGTCAATTGGGAATTTAATAGGTGTAGGCCCAACCGGAAAGCTGTTTTTTGCGCATAGAGTAATTGCAAACAGTGATGTTAGCAACAATAACCCAAGCATAAAAGCTGGTTTTACCGACTTCTTGAAAATTAAATGCATCATAGGGTGAATAGATCAAACTTTTTTCAAACCTTTTAAGCTTGTTGAGTAATCTAAAGTGAGTAGGGAAATGAATGCATTATATCATGTCAAAAACCCTACCAAACCATTCAACAAAACAAAAAAGTACGCTTGCCTCGTAAAATAGATTACCCATTTCGCGGCAAGAGTATCATTATTCTACTACACAAAACGAATTTTCAAGGTAATTATTGAATATTTTGGGAAATTCTTCAGCTTTTATTTATTTGACTGAATAAACACAAAAAAATACCCCTGCCAAAATGGGCAGGGGTAAGATATGATGCTGATTAGCAGAAAATTAATCTTCTGTTTTCAGTTTTCCTTTGTTTTTAGCCATTACTTCTTCAGCGATATTATTTGGTGCCGGATTGTAGTGACTGAACTCCATGGTTGAAGTTGCACGACCAGAAGACAATGAACGTAATTGTGTTACGTAACCAAACATTTCACTCAAAGGTACTTTAGCTTTGATAACTTGTAGGTTAGCACGGCTATCCATACCTTCTAACATACCGCGACGACGGTTCAAGTCACCCGTAACATCACCCATGTATTGGTCAGGCGTAAGTACTTCCACTTTCATGATTGGTTCAAGCAAGGTAGGTTTTGCTTTACGACCAGCCTCACGGAAACCGGATTTAGCACACAATTCAAAACTCATTGCATCAGAATCCACATCATGGTAGCTACCATCAAATACGCGGATTTTCATATTGTTTACAGGATAACCTGCCAATACACCTGTATGCATAGCGGTTTCGAAACCTTTCAAGATCGCCGGAACGAATTCTTTAGGGATAGATCCACCAAATAAGTCGTTTACGAATTGGAAGTGTTTACCTTCATTTTCTTTCAACCATTCTTCATCAGCAGGACCGATAGAGAATTGGATGTCGGCAAATTTACCACGACCACCCGATTGTTTTTTCAACACTTCGCGGTGTTCGATAGTTGTACCGAAAGCCTCTTTATAAGCAACCTGTGGCGCACCTTGGTTCACTTCTACTTTAAACTCACGACGCATACGGTCGATGATGATTTCCAAGTGCAATTCACCCATTCCACGAAGGATTGTTTGACCGGTATCTTCATCGGTGTTTACGCGTAATGTTGGATCTTCTTCCACCAATTTAGCGATAGCCATACCCATTTTATCAACGTCTGCCTGTGTTTTAGGCTCAACAGCGATAGCGATTACAGGCTCAGGGATGAACATGTTTTCGAGGGTGATTGGATGATCTTCGTGGCAAAGGGTATCACCGGTTTTGATTTCTTTGAAACCAACTGCTGCAGCGATATCACCCGCTTCGATGAAATCGATAGGATTTTGTTTGTTTGCAAACATTTTCATGATACGGCTGATACGTTCTTTTTTACCGGAACGTACGTTTAATACGTAGCTACCAGCATCTAAGTGACCAGAGTAGCAACGGAAGAATGCCAAACGACCTACGAAAGGATCGGTCATGATTTTGAAAGCCAAGGCAGCAAATGGTTCTTTTGCATCCGGCTTACGGGTAACTTCTTTACCGGTGTCGGGATCAATACCTTTAACGGCTTCGATATCAACCGGTGAAGGCAGGTAACGGCAAACGGCATCTAATGCTGTTTGTACCCCTTTATTTTTGAAAGAAGAACCACACATCATTGGAACGATACTTAAATCGATAGCCGCTTTGCGGATTGCTTCGTGAATTTCAACTTCAGAAATGCTATTTGGATCTTCGAAGAATTTTTCCATCAAAGTATCATCGTATTCAGCAACTGCTTCAACCAAATGCGCTCTCCATTCGTTTGCTTCATCCACCATATCTTCAGGAATAGCAATTTCATCAAAGGTCATACCCTCTGTTTCCATATGCCAGATAATTCCTTTCATTTTGATCAAGTCAACCACACCGGTGAAGTTATCTTCAGCACCAATTGGCAACTGTAATGGAACAGCTTTAGAGCCCAACATTTCTTTAACTTGTTTTACAACATTCAAGAAATCAGCACCTGCACGGTCCATTTTATTTACGAAACCGATACGTGGTACGCCATAACGATTCGCTTGGCGCCAAACGGTTTCAGACTGAGGTTCTACGCCATCTACAGCGCTGAACAAAGCGATCAAACCATCCAATACACGCATAGAACGTTCTACTTCTACAGTAAAATCCACGTGACCGGGAGTATCAATGATGTTGAAGTTGTATTTTTTAGTTTCCGGAGTTGCTTTTCCTTTTTCGGTAGGAAAGTTCCATTGACAGCTAACGGCTGCAGAAGTGATGGTAATACCACGTTCTTTTTCTTGTTCCATCCAGTCGGTTGTAGCAGCACCATCGTGTACTTCCCCAATTTTATGGATCATACCGGTGTAGCGTAAGATACGCTCGGTAGTAGTGGTTTTACCGGCATCAATATGAGCGGCAATACCAAAGTTGCGTTGAAAACGTAAATCGGCCATTGTTTTTGATGATTTAAGTTGGTTTTGTGATTATTAATGAACCTTACTTGGTGCTTTATAGGCCACCTTGTTTGGTGCATGTTTATTTTGAAATATTTGTTGTGTTATAATGTATTTGCAGTATGTGCATTATCTACCCGAGGAGGTTACCATTCGGCAACTGGGTTAATATGGTAGGTTAATCTCTCATATATTGCCAACTCGTTCAACGCCAACCTATGTAAAGGCTCATCTATGCTGAAGCGTTTGGCGGCGCAAAGGTATGATTTTTTTCAGAAAAAAAGCAATCCTGTCGCTATTTTGCGGTTGTGCCCCTAATCAACTGTAAATCAATCCAAAACAAGCCGTCTATTTCCTGCAATAACTTCCAATAGAACAGCAAAACGCGTCTATTTTTTAAACCAACTGATAAAAAAAGACTAATAGGCAGAAAAAAATGTTTGAGGGTTGGGAAAGTTGTGCGCATTGGATGCGCCATTGGTGGGTGCATGCTTCGCACCAATTTGGCAGCCATTTTTACACTTTAGATTTTTTTCTGAATCTGCCAATAGTGTCCAAATGGATCTTTAAAAATTCCTTGCCTATAGCCATAGTTATGATCTATAGCCGGTTTGATTGCAGTTGCACCGACAAAAATTGCATTACTTATAAAGCTATCTACATCAGGAACAAATAAACCTATGACGGCAGTAACGCCGCCTGCGGTTATTGGTTCAAGCGCATTAAGCCAATTCATGGTTTCATGTATATGAAACAAGGCGCCATTTATTTCAAATTCTGCAACATGAATGCTACCGTCCTCATTCTTCAAACAAAACTTTTCTACAGCGCCTATTTTTTTGTAAAAACTAATGTCTTTAGTGCCATTCGGGATATGCAATTCCGGTGCAAAGTAGGTAGGTATTGCTTGATTAGTCATCTTGACGATTTAGGTTAGCATTAATAGGCGATAAAAATGAGATTTTGAAACGTTGTGGTTTAAAAACAGCGCTGACAACATAAAATCATAAACGAAAGCCTGGGCATTTGTTGCGGTGCTTACTCGGCACTGCATTTGCCTCGTGCAGCGTTGTTGTATTTAATTACAATCACCATAGATAACGGTCGGCAAGAAACCCGAACTAATAACGGGGGAAAACCATGTCTGCCCAGCATTGTTTCAATGCAATGTCGTATTCCCGCTTTTCCGGCCTCTCCTAAGCAAATCGCAATATCAAAACCCTACTTAAACTTTTCGTCGAACTTACTTTCTTCAAGAAATTTTTTATAGTCTTGAATGTGCAACATTTCGTAAATCGCTTTTTTCTTGTCCTTTGCCTGGTCGTAATAAGCTTTACAAATTTGATAACCAACCCAATAACCTAAGTCGGCAGGTTTTTCGACAGTTTCTTGGTCACTATTGGCAATCCAATTATATCCGCGGTTTAAATACATTTCCTTTTTAAAGTCTGCCCAAATGGATTTTTCTTTACCCTTGGCAAAAATTAAAAGTCTTTCATTGGCTGATTTCCCTGAAATTAACTCCCCGATAAAGTCAGCCATACCTTCTTTTATTGCCGCTGCCAACAAGGTTGTATCTGATGCCATTCCATCTTGTTCAAAATGAATTAATTCGTGCGCTACCGTGTAAGGCAAGTTTTTAAATGTGCTAATATTGTGCTTTTCCCAATTGTTCAGTTCTGATGTGTCTGCTGTGGGCGACATACAAGCTTGGTCAATTGCAATTATTAAACCGTCACTTGAAACAGTTCCTGCCGAATTTAATTTACCAATAACAAAATAAACCGGGGGGAAAATCGCATTTGGATATATGTTTTTAAGATTGACAAATGATTTTTGAAATACTGGTTTTAGTTGAGCAGCTTTAAATGTGTTTGTTCTTATTGATGCGTAATATTTTTTTCTTAAACTATGTATATAAACAAAATTGTTTACGGTGGAAATTTTATTGAGGTAATAAAATTGTAAAGCCATTGTCCCTTTGTTTATATAGTTCTCAGTATAAATTTTTTCTGCTAATGCAGGATCTTTTTGAACTAAATCGTAGGCTTTCCAAAAATTAACAACGTCTTTATCTACTATTTTAACTGCTTTTGGATTTGCGGTGTACACAGGTTTAATGTAACGCAACAACAGTTTCCATCTGTTACTTTCTTTCATAAATAAATACGCATCATCATTTTTCAAAGCAGGTAAGTCATTAAATCCGAATTGTTTAATGGCAATGTCGAGGCATTTAAAGCTATTGGAACTGTCTTTTGCACTTGCATATGCACTTGCCGCATAAGAATAGTTTGTATTCTTTGCTAATTTGTTTTCTGTAAGTTGAGCAGCTCTTTCCCAAATTTTAGCGGCATTTGCAAAATCATTCTTTTTATAGAAAGCGTTACCAACTTTCAATAAACTGTCAACAATAGTTTGTGAAAATGAAATATTGTAAGTGACTGTTAGAATTAATCCAATCAATAATTTTTGTCGCATATTTTTTGATTAAAGATAAGGGCATGGGGTATGGTTCAAGTTTGATGCGCGTTATCAGGCAACGTACTAATCAAATAAATCAGAGCTGAGGTAACGATCACCCCTATCACAAACAATGAATACAATAACGCCTTCTGTAAGTTCTTGCGCAAGCTGAATAGCTGCATGGGCCGCCCCCCCACTGCTCATTCCGCTAAAGATGGCTTCTTCCTTTGCAAGTCGTTTTGCCATGATTCTTGCATCTTTTTCGGCAATTTCAATCACGCGGTCAACCTTGGCTCGGTCAAAAATGGTGGGTAGATAAGCTTCGGGCCATTTACGGATTCCGGGTATTTTTGATCCGTCGGTTGGTTGGCAACCAACAATTTGAATATTGGGATTTTGTTCCTTTAGATAAGAGGAGACCCCCATAATGGTACCGGTTGTACCCATAGCCGATACAAAGTGGGTTACTTTTTGATGGGTATCGCGATAAATTTCGGGCCCGGTAGTACGATAATGCATAGCAGGATTACCCGGATTACCGAATTGATTGAGCATTAAATAGCCTCCCTTGGCAACTTGTTCGCGGGCATAATCAATGGCGCCTTCCATAGAGCGTTGTTTGGGTGTTAGGATTACTTTAGCACCAAATGCTTCCATGGTTAATACCCTTTCGCGCGTTGCATCTTCGGGCATTACTAATTCAATTTCAATACCGAAAAGATTAGCGATCATGGCTAATGCGATACCCGTGTTGCCACTTGTAGCCTCAATTAACTTTATTCCGGGTAGAATATCCCCTCGATCGATGGCATCTTTTATCATGCCATATGCGGCACGGTCTTTTACGCTACCTCCAGGATTATTTCCTTCGAGCTTACCGTATATTGTTACATTTTTATTCGGATTCAGGCTTTTTAGTTCAACCAATGGTGTATTTCCTACTAAATCAAGTATTGTGCTCATATTTTTTGGGGTGTATTGCCGTTACATAAAACGCCTTTATTAGGAAAGGCGTTGGCTAATCATTAAAAATAAAACAAAAGGGTTGTTCGATAAAGAACAACCCTTAAAAAATATGCTAATTGTACAATTAAACTCTAAAGTGAGCAAAAGCTTTATTTGCTTCAGCCATACGGTGTGTATCTTCTTTCTTTTTGAATGAAGCACCTTCACCTTTACTAGCAGCGATAATTTCGTTTGCTAATTTTTCGGCCATGCTACGTCCGTTACGCTCACGGCTGTAACGTACCATCCATTTGATACTCAAAGAAATTTTTCTATCTGGACGAACCTCAGAAGGAATTTGGAAGGTAGCACCACCGATACGGCGACTACGAACTTCGACACCAGGAGTAATGTTTGCCAACGCTTTTTTCCAAACGTCGTATCCATTTTCGCCGGAAATTTTTGAAACCCTGTCTAAAGCGTCGTAAAAAATAATGAATGCTCCACTTTTCTTTCCGCCCCACATTAAGTTGTTTACAAAACGTGTAACCAGCTTATCATTAAATTTTGGATCTGGCGCTAAAGGTATTTTTTTAGGTTGCGATTTCCTCATTGGAATTTACTTTTATATATTGATGACTTGTATGAAAACGGTACTCCGTAAGCGGACCCCGTTTCAATTATTTTTTAGCTTTTTCTCTTTTTGTACCGTATTTACTGCGGCTTTGTTTACGATCTTTCACACCTGCAGTATCCAAGCTACCGCGAACGATATGATAACGTACACCCGGTAAATCTTTTACCCTTCCGCCACGGATTAACACGATGGAGTGCTCTTGTAAGTTATGACCTTCACCCGGAATGTAGGCAATCACCTCAATCTTATTGGTCAAACGTACTTTTGCAACTTTACGCAAAGCAGAGTTTGGCTTTTTAGGCGTTGTGGTATAAACCCTGGTACAAACACCACGGCGTTGAGGACACGCATCTAAAGCTCTTGATTTGCTTTTAGATTTAATAATTTCTCTTCCTTTTCTAACTAACTGTTGTATAGTAGGCATTGTAAACCCTTTAATTTTTGGACGGCGAAGGTAGCACTTCTCTTTTAAAAATAAAACATTTATTCACATTTTTTTTAAAAAAAAGCAAAATTGCCGTCAGATGAACGGCAAATTTACTTTTAATTATTGAAATATAATCTTTTGTGATTCCATCTCACCGGTTTCTGTATCTAATATGTTTAAGAAATAAATACCGGCGGCCATATTCGGTGTTCTTTGAATTTGCCATTTTCTACCAGTTTGGTTAATACAGCTAAACTGTTTTACAAGTTGACTATGCTGATTAAATAACTGAACCTGATATAAATGATTATTATTTCCATCAAACTCTACTTGTACCATTTCGCGCGCCGGGTTAGGAAATACGGCAATATTTGCTGCATTTTGCCTTTTTGACAACCGTAGTATGTTGCTATAGGCCGTGCTATTATTGTTATAAATAAATCTTAGACGATAAAAATTTACCACGCTTGAGGCTCTTGCATCGAGATATTGATATGTTTGTTGCCTATCAGTTGTTGTTTGTGCATCGAGCGTACCTATAGGCATGAACAAGCCCGAACTGGTTTTTCTTTCAATTACAATACTTCTTAAATCTTGACTGGCAGAAATTTGCCAATTGAGTGCGATAATCGCTTGATGATAGCTACCTGAAAAATCAAGCACTCTCACTGGTAATATATTGCTACAAGATCCATCTAAATGGTAATAATAGGTTCTACGTATACAACCTGCATTAACATTAACATGTACCGAATACCAGCCGGTATCAGTTGGCAGTAGATTGGTAATTTGTATCTCGGTGCCCGAACCTAAATAAGTACTATCCGTACTCGTCATACTACTACGCCTGTACCACCTAAATGTTGAGTTATAAATTGAATCAATACTTAAGCGCGTACCCAATTGAAAACAATTGTAGGTTGCAGAAATACCGCTATTTGCCAATGGCAAAATACTTGCATCTTCTAAGCTCGCATTTCCACAGGCATCAATTACTCGTAAACGAACAAAGGAATAACTGGTTCCATTATTAATTGAAAATATAGGACTTGGCTGTGGTGCAGCATTGATGGAAGGGAATGCCGGCGTGCTGCCGATAATTTCATATGCAAACGGTGGTACACCGTTGGTAACTACCGCTCCCACACTAAAACCATTTGAATCACACTGATAGGCAGATGTACGATCTAAAATTGGATATTGATATGGTGCAATGGTAAGTGTATCATATAAATATTTATTACAATTGTCATTTGCTTTATAACGAACTATATAGGTACCCGGCCCAAGATCATTAAAAGTATAGGTTGAGCCACTTACAACACTTGGAGATATAGGAGTAGCTAGGGTAACATTGTTCTTCTTAATAATTCGAACGGTTAGCGCGCCCATATTGGTAGTTACACGCGTTACAATGTAACCCGACCCATTTTGCCATGTAGCGCTAGGACAACGTAATCGAACAGAGGGCAGATGAACAAAACTACTTGCCGGCGCTGCAACATAAAAAGTGTCTTTTACCCCACAAAGATCGGTTGCAATAACCTTATACCGTTGGGTTCCGGTTGATCCAGGCAAGTTATCATAGGTAAGTGCAGTACCCGTAAAACTTCCGGATAATATTTGGGCACCTGAAAAATTATAGATTTTTATTCCAATTGGACGTGTACCTCCTGTAACAGACACTCTTAGTTTAGCATATCCATAATTACACGATCCACTTGCAGAAACAGATAAATTAATAGGTGATGGCGCCACCGAAAAACATCTTCTAATGCTGGTGTCATAACAGCCATCTCTCATAATCATGCAATAACTTCCGTAACCAACATTTGTAAATTCACCGGTTGTATTACAAGCAATTTGTACATTATTACTATTAAATAAACAAAATTGCGGATTATTTAAATTGGTGAAGCTGTAGGCTGCAGCCGTAAAACCCGTGCAAGTTTTATTGGTTATTCGAATACTATTATTAATACTTGGTCGAGGGGCGGTTACGGTAAAACAATTTGTAAAAATGGTGTCAGGACAACTTGCTCGTGACTTGATACAATAAGTTCCATTAGGCACAGCATCAAAAACTCCGGTAGTATTGCATACAATTTGCGAATCAGCCGAATTATATAAACAATACGTTGGTTGAAAAAGGTTTACCGAACTAATATTTACCGAAAAAGTAGAACAACTTCTATTACTGATTGCAACCCTTAAATCATTGATCACTGTGGGCGAAAGCACATTTAAGCATCTAACGATGGTTGTATCGTAACAAGAATCATAAACTTGAACGCAATAATTACCAAAACTTAAACTATCAAATATGCCGGTTGCGTTACAATATAGCTCTTGCCCCAAACTATCATAAAGGCAAAAACGCGGAGAAAATAGGCTATCTCCTCTAACAGCTAATCCAAACCCATTACAGTATGTATAGGCGGGTGCGATTGTTGACGGAAGCGAAGGTCTTGGCCTTGCCGGATTGAAACACCTCGTGAAGGTTGTATCTCGGCAACCATCTGTAATTTCAATACAATAGTAACCATATGTAAGTTGGTTAAATACTCCGGATCCATTACATGCTATAACATTTCCAACACTATCTTTCAGGCAGTATTGCGGATTACTTAATCCATTGGATCCTGTGATGGCTGCTCTAAATGTGTAACAAGTTTTATTACTTATACTAACGTTGTTGCCTACACTAATAGGAGGAGGTGTAACAGAAAAACAGCGCGTAATTACAGTGTCAGTACAGGCATCTCTTACCTTAATGCAATAGTCGCCGTAAGCAAGATTATTAAACTGCCCTGTTCCATTACAGGCCAATTGCAAACCACCAGCATCAAACAAACAATAATTTGCAGAGAAGAAATTAAACACATTATTCAATGCTACATTAAACGTGCTACAAGTAAAATTGGATGTATTTACATTTGCGCCAACAGTAGGTATAAATGAAACGCTAGCATTCCCTTTCTTTATAATGCCGCATTTATCTTTGACCACTATAACAAATGATCGTTGCCCTGCTATCGGAAAACTAAATGCGGGGCTATTTGACCAAATGGTATCACCGGGCGAACGCACAATACCATATTGCATTCCGGCTATTCCGCTGCCCACTAAGCTATTGTTGCCCTTACTATCTAAAACACGGATAAAGCCACGGGCAGAGTCGCAAGAAAATTTTGTAAAAAGATAATAATCTATCCACCAAGTATAATTATTAATAGTAACTAACCTGGTTTGAATTCCCCCGCAAGAATCGGTCAATCGTATGGTGTAATTTCCGGCTTTTAAATTAGAAAAATTGCCGGTGTTATTAGACGTACCGATACCCGCTGTTGAGGGAGCTACAATACTAAATGTAAATGGTGCTCGACCAAACTCACGTGTTAACAAGGATACGCTACCGTTACTGCCATTATCGCAACTCACATCCATGGTAGAGAGGGTAAACCTTGGATCACTATAAGTACCGGGCACAACAACGTTGGCATATGCATTGGTACATGCATTGGTAACATCCGTTACAGTAACGGTATATGGCCCGGCAGATAATCCTGTAATTGAATCAGTAGAGGTAAAATTGGTTACAACATGCCCTTCGGCCTTGTAAATATAATTACCGCTTCCTCCAGAAACGGAAATTTTGATTGCTCCCGTTGCAGCGCAACGAGATTCAAAAGCTTTGAAGCTAACGTTTAAGTTAGCGCAATTTTGCGAAAATCCAACTTGTGCCCAGCATAGCGCCAACACAATGATTTTCATCATAGGTAGTATTCTTAGTTTCATAGGTACATTTTGACTTTACAAAAATCAAAGCCTTTTAAGGGGCGCATGCCTGATTACATGCATCGGTTTGGATTGTTTGGCTCTTCCTTTGAAGTAAAATGTATTCAGTACCGAAGCCTGAACTTCATAGAAGTACAACGACTAATTCGCTTAAAAAGTATTGAAGGAGCAAATTTAAAAGGCAAAATGGGCAATATTGAAGATTGACTGGAGTAAAGAGGTTTCATAGTAGGATTTTTAATTATATAGAATGATTTTGGATAGTTTTCCATAGAAAAAGGGGCAAAAATCATGCCCCTTTCTTTAATTATTTGATGGATTTTTTAGATTTTAAACATCCATTGATGATCATCTGAATCCAATCCGTATTTAATAGCATCCATTCTGGTTTTTACACCTGGCGCCACCGTCCAAGTACTTACATCAAAGTTCATGGCATAGTCTTGGTAGGTTAATTCTTTAATTAGAGATATGGTGGCTGCGGTACCGGTTCCAAAAATTTCGCGAAGCGTACCTGCTTTGTAAGCATCCATAATTTCAAAGATGCTTAAGTCGCGTTCTTCAACCTCCAATCCCATTTCTTTTAACAAAGTGATGGTACTATCACGCGTAACGCCGGCAAGGATGGTTCCTGATTCTAACCCTGGCGTAATTGCTTTATTACCAATGATAAAGAACACATTCATGGTGCCGCATTCTTGAACATATTTATGTTCGTAGGCATCCATCCACAACACCTGGTCGAATCCTTTTTGATGTGCTTGTGCTGAAGCATATAATGCGCCACCATAATTACCGGAAGCTTTTGCGAAACCGATTCCACCGGGTACGGCCCGTACATATTTTTCTTCTACCCAAATACGCATCGGTGTAGCGTAATATGGACCGGTTGGGCTTAGAATAATCATAAATTTGTACGAATCGCTTGGACGAACGCCAATAGCTTGATCGCTACTAAACATAAACGGGCGAATGTACAAGGAATGATTTTCGCGGGCAGGAATCCAATTGCGATCTATATCAATAAGCAAACGCATGCCTTCCATGAAAATTTCTTCCGGCACTTCCGGCATTTGCATACGCTTTGCTGAAATATTGAATCTTTTGAAATTATCGTACGGACGGAAAATTTGCGGATTTCCTGCTTGATCTTTATAGGCTTTAATCCCTTCAAAAATAGACTGGCCGTAGTGCAATGAGGCCAAAGAGGGGTCAAGTACCAATGGTTGATATGGTTTGATTTCAGGAGTTTTCCATACACCTTGTTCAAAGTCAACCTCTAACATATGGTCTGAAAAATAACGCCCGAAGGGAATGTTTTCCAAACTCAAATCGTTCAACTTGCTCCGCTCGGCTCTTGAAATATTAAAATCTGCTGAAGCTATCATAATCCTTAATTTTACGACAAAGAAACAAAAAAAAGTTCCAAGTAAAGTGCCGTTCAATGAGTTTAGAT